>JBIKKZ010000230.1:0-3007 GCA_044360095.1 Vulcanococcus sp.
GGCGACATGGGAGGAATGGGTGGCATGGGCGGCATGGGCGGCATGGGTGGCATGGGCATGCCCGGCATGATGTGATTCAGCCGGGGCGCCCTCAGGGCCGCCGACGTCGCTGCTTCCCCCGCTGCCGCTAGAGAGCCCGCACCAGGCGGGCATGGATGCGGCAGGCCGCAAGGGCCTGGCGCGGCGGGGCCATGGCACACCTCCCAAGCCGCCCCACTGCGTTCAAAATCGGCCGCCGGTGACCCGGGATTCAGGTTCCCTTCGCAGCCGCGCTGCTCAGGGCTGCGCCAGCCGCCGCCGGTAGGCGGCCACCTGCAGGTCCACGCCGGTGATGGCGGTGCCCACCACCACGGCATCGGCGCCGCTATCAAGGGCTTGGCGCGCCTGCTGCGGGCTGGCGATGCCCCCCTCACAGATCAGCAACGTGGCCGCGGGCAGGTGCTGACGCAGCTCCGGCAGCAGCTCCCAGGCCGGAGGGGCCCGGTGGGCGGTGGCCTCGGTGTAGCCGAAGAGGGTGGTTCCCACCCAATCACAGCCCAGCTCGGCGGCCCGCAGCCCATTGGCCACGCTGTCCACATCGGCCATCAATGGGGCCCCCAGCTGATCACGGGTCCGCTGGATCAGGTCGTCGAGGCGCTGGCCATCGGGGCGCACCCGCTCGGTGGCATCGAGGGCCACCACATCGGCACCCGCGGCCCACACCGCCTGGATCTCCTGCCAACCGGGGGTGATGTACACCGGGCTGCCGGCGAAGTTGCGTTTCCACAGGCCGATGATCAGCGCCTCCGGGCAGCGCCGGCGCACCGCGCCGATGTGCTCAGGGCTCTCCAGCCGCACGCCGACGGCACCGTTGTTGAGGCTGACCTCCGCCATGGCCGCGATCACATCGTTGTGGCGCATGGGGGAGCCCTCCGGCGCCTGCACCGACACGATCAGACCGCCCTGCAGACGCTGACGATCCAGCCGAGGGTCAAGCGGCACGGCGTCGCTCCACCCGATCGGGCAGCCAGGAGCGCAGCCGGGCCAGATCCGGATTGGGCTCGGCCGCGCGGGTCTTGGGCTCAAGCGGCCGAGGCTGTTCGGGCGCAGGGGAGGGTTCGAGTGCGGGCTGATCAACACCCCCCTGCCACCAGGCCATGCCCTCGGGATCGATGGCCTGCAGCTCCGCCAACATGGTGGCGAGGGTGGGGTGGCCGTGGCGGTGCACCCATTGCCCCAGCAACCGCTCCATCCCGAGGCCATCGCGCTGGGCCAGGGCCTCCAGCAGGGCCCGCTGGTGGGCCTGGCGGCGGGCCTGGGGGGTGGGGATTGAATCGGGGCGACGCGTCACGGCGATCAGGGGTCAGGAGAGCTTGCGATCCAGCAGCGGGCGGATCAGCAGAAACAGGCCCACCGCCAGCAGCGCCAGCACCCCCAGGCAGCCGCTGGCGGTGACATCCCCGTAGGGGGCCTGCAACACCACGGCAGAGAGGGAAAACCGGCCGGCATAGGCGGCCCGAATCGGTTCAATCGCGAAGGTAAGGGGATTCACGGCCGCCAGCCACCCCAACCAGGGGGGCATGAAGCTGAGCGGAGCCAGGGCGGTGCTGGCGAACAGCAGCGGCAGGTTGGCCACGAAGATCACGGCGATCAGCTCGATGTGGCCGGGCAAGGCGAAGGCCAGGCCGAGGCTGAGGCCGGTCACGGCGAACACCAGCAGCAACAGGGTCACCAGCACCAGCAGCAGGCCGGAGCCCCCCGGCCAGCCATAGCCCAGGGCGGCCGCGGTGGCCATGATCGCCAGGCTCTGCACCAGGCTCAGGGCCGTGATGTACAGCACGGAGGCCAGCACGATCGAACTGCGGGAGCGCAGTGGCGCCACCAACAGGCGGTTCAGGAAACCGAATTCCCGGTCGAACATCACCGGCAGGCCAGCGTTGAGGGCGGCGCTGAAGGCGGTGAACACAATCACCCCAGCCCCCAGGAAGCGGCCGTAGCTGAGGCCATCGGGAAGCAGGCCGGCGGGGGCGTTGGCGAAGAGGGCCCCAAACAGCACCAGCCAGATCAGGGGCTGCAACACCCCGGCCACCAGGGTGGAGGGGCGGCGCAACAACTGCAGAAACAGGCGCCGGCAGAGGGCAAAGGTTTCCTGCGCCAGGTCCGCCGCCGCCGAGCGGACGGGCAGCCGGTTCGCGTCCGGACTGAGCAGGGTTGGGGCGGCGCTGGTCATGGCGAGGGGAACAACAACGGGGGGAGCAACAACAAACGGTCGAACATCAACACAACGGGTCAGCGCATGGCCTGCTTGCGCTCCGCCTTGGGGTCGCGGCTGCCGGCCACCGCCAGCTCCGCATCCATCAGAGTGCGGCCGGTGGCCTGCAGGTAAACATCGTCCAGGCTGGGGCGGCTCTGGGCCAGGGCAAACACCGGCAGGGAGGCCTCGCTGAGCTGGCGGCGCAGCTGCTCCACCACCCTGTCGTGTTCCACCACCAGGTTGAGCGAAAAGCCCTGGGCGCGGTTGACCACCACCTGGCGCACGCCGGGGCAGCCCTGCACCAGCTGCTGCACGCGCAGGGCTTCCGGCTCGTCACTGAATTCACGCACCCGCAGGGTCACCCGGTCGCCCCCGAGGGCCGCCTTGAGCTCCTGGGGCCGGCCGGCGGCGATCACGCGGCCGTCTTCGATGATTGCCAGGTGATCCGCCAGGGCGTCCACCTCCTCGAGGTAGTGGCTGCTGAGCAGCACCGTGGTGCCCTGGTCCCGCAGCTGCCGCAGCACCTGCCAGATGGCGGCTCGGCTTTCGATGTCGAGGCCCACCGTGGGCTCATCCAGCACCAGCACCTGGGGGCGGTGCAACAGGCCCGACGCCAGATCCAGCCGCCGCCGCATTCCCCCCGAGTAGGTGCCGCAGCGGCGGTCGATCCAGCCCTCCATGCCCAACAGGGCGATCAGCTCGGCGATGCGGCCGTCCCGCTGGAGGCGGGGCAGGTGATACAAGTCGCCCTGCAGGGCCAACAGCTCACGGCCG
>JBIKKZ010000231.1:0-2958 GCA_044360095.1 Vulcanococcus sp.
GCAGGCGGCCGCCGGCCGTGGCCAGCAGGTGGTGGCCACCCTGCTGGATGGCGGCCAGACCCAGCCCTACTGGCAACTCGACTGGACGCGTCCCACCGTGCTGCTGCTTGGCAACGAGGGGGCGGGGCTCGATGGGGAGCTGGCGGCCCTGGCCAGCCACCGGGTCACCATCCCCCACAGCGGTGCCGTGGAATCGCTGAATGTGGCGGTGGCGGCGGCGCCCCTGCTGCTGGAGCGCTGGCGACAGGAGAGAATGCCCGCCATCTGAGCAGCGCAACCGGTGAGCGACGGCAGCTTCGACTTCGATGTGATCGTCATCGGCGCCGGTTACGGCGGCTTTGACGCTGCCAAGCACGCCGCCGAGCACGGCCTGCGCACGGCGATCATCGAAAGCCGCGACATGGGCGGCACCTGCGTGAACCGCGGCTGCGTGCCCTCCAAGGCGTTGCTGGCCGCCAGCGGCCGGGTGCGGGAACTGGCGGACGCCGAGCACCTCAAGGGCTTCGGCATCCATGCGGCGCCGGTGCGCTTCGAGCGCCAGAAGATCGCCGACCACGCCAACCAGCTGGTGGCGACGATCCGCACCAACCTCACCAAAACCCTGGAGCGCGCCGGTGTCACGATCATCCGCGGCACCGGCCGCCTCGAGGGCAGCCAGCGTGTGGGGGTGCGCGAGATCAATGGGGTCGACCGCGTGCTTAGCGGCCGCGAGGTGATCATCGCCACGGGCTCCGATCCGTTTGTGCCCCCCGGCATCGAAACCGACGGCCGCACCGTGTTCACCAGCGATGAGGCGGTGAACCTGGAGTGGCTGCCCCGCTGGATGGCGATCATCGGCAGCGGCTACATCGGCTTGGAATTCGCCGATGTGTACACGGCGTTGGGCTGTGAGGTCACGATGATCGAGGCCCTGGATCGGGTGATGCCCACCTTTGATCCCGACATCGCCAAGATCGCCGCCCGCCACCTGATCGACGGCCGCGACATCGATGCCCGCTCGGGGGTGTTGGCCAAGTCGATCAAGCCCGGTGCCCCGGTGCAGATCGAGTTGGTGGACATGCAAACCCGCGAGCCCGTGGAAACCCTGGAGGTGGATGCGGTGCTGGTGGCCACCGGCCGTGTGCCCAGCAGCCAGGGCCTCAACCTCGAGGCCTGCGGGGTGCAGACCAACCGCGGCTTCATCCCCGTGGACGACCAGCTGCGGGTGCTGGTGAACGGCCAGCCGGTGCCGCACCTGTGGGCCGTGGGCGATGTGACCGGAAAGATGATGCTGGCCCACACCGCCGCCGCCCAGGGCGCCGTGGCGGTGGACAACATCTTGGGCCACCCCCGCACGATCGACTACCGCTCGATCCCGGCGGCCACCTTCACCCATCCGGAGATCAGCTCGGTGGGCCTGAGCGAGGCCGATGCCAAGGAGTTGGCGGCCAAGGAGGGCTTTGAGCTGGGTTCGGTGCGCAGCTACTTCAAGGCCAACTCCAAGGCCCTGGCGGAGCTGGAGAGCGATGGCCTGATGAAGCTGCTGTTCAACAAAACCACCGGTGAGGTGCTGGGGGCGCACATTTACGGCCTGCACGCCGCCGATCTGATCCAGGAGGTGGCCAATGCGGTGGCCCGCCGCCAAAGCGTGAAGCAGCTGATCAACGAGGTGCACACCCACCCCACCCTCAGCGAGGTGGTGGAAGTGGCCTACAAGCAGGCCGCCATGGCGGTGGCCTGAGGCGCGCCCCATGGAGATCCGTCGCCGGCCGCCCAACCCCAAGGTGAAGGTGGCCCACTTGGAGTACGCCATCCCCCACAAGGAGGCTGAACCCCGCAACATCCTCGAGAAGATCGTCTGGGAGAAAGACCGCGAGGTGGCCTCGGCGCGGGAGCGCGTCAGCCTTGAGCAGTTGAAGAAACAGGTGGCCGAGCTGCCGGCCCCCCTGGATTTCCTGGCGGCTTTGCGCAGCGCCTGCCGCAAGCCGGCGGTGATCGCCGAGGTGAAGAAGGCCAGCCCCAGCAAGGGGGTGATCCGTGAGGATTTCGATCCCGTCGCCATCGCCCAGGGCTATGCCGCCGGGGGGGCCAGCTGCCTGTCGGTGCTCACCGACAAACAGTTTTTCCAAGGGGGCTTTGAGGTGCTGGTGCAGGTGCGCCAGGTGGTGGACCTGCCCCTGCTCTGCAAGGACTTCATCCTCAGCCCCTACCAGCTGTACCAGGCCCGGGCCGCCGGGGCCGATGCGGCGCTGCTGATCGCCGCGATCCTCACGGATGTGGACATGGCCTACCTGATCAAGGTGGCCCGCAGCCTTGGGCTGGCGGTGCTGGTGGAGGTGCACGATGCCGCAGAGCTGGAGCGGGTGCTCGGCCTCGAAGGGGTGCAGCTGATCGGCATCAACAACCGCAACCTGGCCACCTTTGACACCGATCTGGCCACCACCGAGCAGCTCACCGCGCGCTATGGAAACCAGATCCGCGCCAAGGGCGCCCTGCTGGTGAGTGAATCGGGCCTGTTCAGCCGCGACGACCTGGATCGCGTTCAAAGCGCCGGCGCCGATGCGGTGCTGGTGGGTGAATCGCTGATGCGGCAGAGCGATGTGGCCGCCGCCCTGGAGGCGCTGATCGGCGGCTGAGCCCAAAAGTGGCGCCAACAAAAAAGCCCGGCCATGGGGCCGGGCTGAGGGAATGCGGGTTGCTGATCGTTGGGATCAGACCTTGCGGGAGTAGTACTCCACCACCAGCAGTTCGTTGATCTCGAGGGCGACCCACTCGCGCTCGCACTTGCTGATCACCTTGGCGACCTGCTTGTTCTTGTCGAGTTCGAGGTGGGGCGGGATGTTGGCCAGACCAGGGAATTCCAGGTTGGATTCGGCCAGTTTCTTGCTCTGCTTGCGCTCGCGGATGGCGACCACATCACCGGCTTTGCACTGGTAGCTGGGGATGTCCACGACGCGGCCGTTCACGGTCACGTGGCCA
>JBIKKZ010000232.1:0-2948 GCA_044360095.1 Vulcanococcus sp.
TGGCGCTCGATCACCGAACAGCTGCTCTCCCTGCCCGAGCACTGCCTGCTCTACCCCGGCCACGACTACACCGGCCGCGGGGTCACCTCGGTGGCGGAGGAGAAGGCCTTCAACGCCCGCCTGGGCAGCGCCGCCACCGAGCGCGACTTTGTGGGCCACATGCAAAACATGAAACTTCCTCACCCCCACAAAATCGCCGAGGCTCTGCCGGGCAACATGCGTTCCGGCAAACCACGGCAGGCCGAAACCAGCAGCGCCTGGGCCCCCGTGCAACGCAGCTATGCCGGGCTGCCTGAGCTGACACCCGCCTGGGTGGCCGCCCACCTGCCGGAGCTCACGGTTCTGGATGTGCGCGCGCCCGAAGAGCTGCAGGGGCCTGATGGCTCCATCAGCGGCAGCCTCAACATCCCCCTGCCGGAGCTGGAGCAGCGCCGCCAGGAGATCCCCGGCGACAAGCCGGTGGTGGTGGTCTGCCACTCCGGCAGCCGTTCGGCCCTGGCCACGCAGCAACTGCTCAAGCAGGGCATCGCCCCCATCGCCAATCTGCGCGGCGGCTTGAGCCGTTGGAGCGATGAGGGCTACCCCCTGGCCGGCGCCATGGCGCTCTGAGCCCCGTCCTGTTTCGCCACCTCACTCCCGTTGCATTGCGATGACCACCAGCATTTCCGCCCAAGACCTCGCCGATCAACTGGCCAGCAAGCGCATCACCGTGATCGATGTGCGTGAGCCGATGGAGTACGCCAGCGGCCACATCGCCGGCAGCATGAATGTGCCCCTCAGCCGCCTGCATCAGGCCGACCTGCCCCAGGGCCCCCTGGTGCTGGTGTGCCAAAGCGGCAACCGCAGCAGCCAAGGCCTCAACCGCCTGCTCGACCGCGGCCATCCCCATCCCGCGGTGGATCTGGCGGGCGGCCTGCCCAACTGGCAACAGGCCGGCTATCCGCTGCGCAAGCTCAAGAACGCACCGCTGCCGCTGATGCGCCAGGTGCAGATCGCCGCCGGCTCGCTGATCCTGTTGGGGCTGATCCTCAGTAACACCGTGGCTCCGGGCTGGATCGCCCTCACCTGGTTTGTGGGAGCGGGCCTCACCTTTGCTGGGGTCAGCGGCTTCTGCGGCATGGCGCGGCTGCTGGCCGCCATGCCCTGGAACCGGGTGTCGCTGGGATGAGCCTCGCCACCGTGCTGCTGCTCTCGGCGGGCGGCGGGCTGATCGGCTTCCTGCTCTCGGTGCTGGGGGCCGGGGGTTCGATCCTGCTGTTGCCGTTGCTGGTGAGCGGGGCCGCCCTGCCCAGCCGTGAGGCGGTGCCGCTGTCGTTGCTGGTGGTGACCCTGCTGGCCCTGGCCAACCTGGGGCCCTACCTGCGCCGCCGCCAGTTCGCGCCGCGGGCGGCCCTGATCCTGGGGTTGCCGGCGCTGGCCGGCAGCTGGATCGGTGGCGGCTGGGTGAAGGCCGGCTGGGTGCCCGAACCCCTGCAGCTGGGGGTGTTTGCCGTGGCCGCCCTGGTGGCCGTCTGGCTGCTCAACCGCCCCGGCGTTGGCACGCCCCAGGCGCCCGCCAGCCACGCCGTGCCGTCGCTGCTGCTGGCCCTGCAGGGGGTGGCCGTGGGACTGCTCACCGGCGTCGCCGGGGTGGGTGGCGGTTTTGCGATCGTGCCGGCCCTGGTGCTGCTGGCGGGGTTGCCGATGGCCCTGGCCAGCGGCACCAGCCTGCTGCTGATCGCCGTGAATGCCCTGGTGGCGCTGGCGGCCCTGGGCCACTGGCCCACCGAGGGCCTGCCCCTGGTGCTGCCACTGCTGGCCGGTGGAGCCCTGGGGGCGGTCGTGGGTCAGCGGCTGGCGCCGCGGCTGAGCGATCGGCGGCTGCGGCAGGGATTCTCCTGGCTGCTGATCGCCTCCGCGGTGCTCACGGGGGTGGAGGGCTGGAAACGCCACACCGCCCTTCAAAACAACGCGCAACGCGACGCGCTGCAGCAGCACCGACAGCTTTGAGCTGCGCTCAGACGGCGCTCAGGCCGCCGCCAGCGGCGCCGAGTCCACCAGCGCCGGCGCCAGGCGCAGGCAGGTGTCGCCACTGGGCACCTGCAGCAACTGGGCCTGGCGGATCCTGGAGATCATGCGGGTGGTGGTGACGCGGGTGGCCCCGATCAACTCACCAATGCGCTCGTGGGTGAGGCGGAAGGGCAGGTCGCACCAATCGCCGCAGCGGCGCCCCATGCGCCGCACCAGCAGGGCCAGCAGGGCATGAAGCCGTTGCTCAGCGCTGCCCAGGTGGCGGATGCGCAGCAGCTGCAGGGTCCACTCGTTCACCGGATCAAAGCCGTCGCCGCTGCGGGGCTCGGCCTCACTGCTGAACACCAGCGGCGTCAGCGCCTCCACGCACACCCCCTCGCTGCAGAGGCGGTCGGTGCGTAGCTGATCGCCGGGCTGCAGGAAGGCCAGGGTCATGCCCTCGGTTTCCTCGCAGGGGCAGTAGACCCGCGCCATCCCCTCGAGCACCTCGATGCAGCTGCCCTCAGGGCGCAGGGCGGGATCCAGCAGCACGGTCTGCCCCACGGGCATGCGGATGGCCTTGGTGGGGGCGTCGGGCAGAAAACGGAAACTCATGGACGGGGCCGGTAGGGCGCCAATTGCGAATGCGTCGCAACCTAAACAAGACCGCCACCCTTTTGCAAGCGATTCTCAATAGCAGAGCTAATTGCAGAGCGCATTGCGGGGCCAATTGCAGTGGGCATCGGATCGGCGATGGCATCGGCGGCGGGGCAGGCCTCACCCGCACCGCCCTCCAAGGGTGGGACCAATCCCAGCTCAACGTGGTCCCAACCCTGGAGAGCGCACCACCGCAACCGTTGCGCCGCACCAATCAGGGCCAGCCGTTGGCCTCCATCAGCTTCACGGCGGCACGGTTCTTGGCGCCCATCTGCTCGGCCGATACCCCATCGGCCCGGAAC
>JBIKKZ010000043.1:0-9412 GCA_044360095.1 Vulcanococcus sp.
CTTGCCAACCACTCGTCTGCCGCCTTCTGGAAGGTCACAGCACCCGTGCGCTGGATGGTTTGGCGCTGCTCTGCCTTCAGTGCTCTGGGGTCTTCCCCCTGGCGGCGCAGCACATCCAACCGTGCCCGCTCCTCCCGTGCCTGCTTGAGCGTCCACTGCCCTGGACCCTTGCCATAGGGACCGATCTGGTAGTCCCGCAACTTGCCTTCCTTGCCAGGCGGGAAGCGGTGACGCCAGACGAAATAGCACCCGCCATTGGGGTAGACCTCGATAAACAGGGACTCCCCAGCAGAAACCCGATATTTCTTCGATTGAGGTTGAAGCGCCCTGAGATCGCTGTCAGTGAACGGCATTTGAGAAATACCCCAACACTCAAATCCTACCCCAACACCTTAGGACACATACCCCAACAAATACCCCAACTAATATTTTTGTCCATGATGGTTTTAGGCGGATTCACCTGGACTGCGCGCCCAGCAAAACCCCAGATACAGCAAAGGGTCTGGACGAACCAGACCCTTTGAGAGCCCTTGAAAAGCGGAGAGGGTGGGATTCGAACCCACGGAAGGTTGCCCTTCAAACGATTTCGAGTCGTTCGCTTTCGACCACTCAGCCACCTCTCCAGGCGACCGGGGCAGTGTAGGGATCGGGGGTGCGGCCTCAGCTCTGGCGCCATCCGCTGCGGGAACCGGCAGCCGGCCACCACAGCCGTGCCGGCGGCCCTGAGCCGTGGCGTCGCTGCAGCACCCACCGGGTGCTGGCATCCGGGCTGAACCCCAACCACAGGCCCGTGAGGGGCGACGGCGCACGGGCGCCATCGCGCCAGGCGCGCCAGGCCTGCGGGTCGGGCAGCAGCCCCCAACGCTGCCCGCCCACCTGCAGCAGCAGGGCCTGGGCGTCGGGGGCGAGGGCCTGCACCCCCAGCCCGGGGCTGCGCACGCCTTGGCCCTGCTGCAACGGCGCTGCGCCGTTGTGGCTGTTCACCACGGTGTGGGCCAGGGCGGCCCAGCAGGCCGGCTGCTCCGGGGGCACCGCATCGAGCAGCAGCACCCAATCCAGGCGCTGCAGGCCATGGCCCTGGGCCAGCTGGCGCGCCCGGCCGCAGCTGAGCCCATCGGCGCGGCGGCTGATCAAGGCCCCCCGCCCGCCGTGGCGGGCCAGCAGCCACTGGCGCGGCCCCTCCTGCAGCGCCAGCAGATGGTCGCCGCGCAACAGCAGCAGATGGCTGCCCATGGCCAACCCCACCAGCAGGCTCCCCCAGCCGCGGCGGCCACGCCAACGGGGCACCAGCCAGGGCAGCAGCCCCAGGGCCAACAGCAGCACCAGCGCGGGCGGGCAACGGCCCAGCTGCAGCTGGGCGAGGGGCAACGCCGCCATCAGCTGCACCAGCCCCAGCAACAGCCGCGTCAGCGCCACCAGCGGCCAGGCCAAGAGCGGCATCAAGGGCGGCAGCAGCACGGCGCTCACCGCCATCGCCATCGCCCCCAGGGTGAGGGGCGTGAGCAGCGGCGCCACCAGCAGGTTGGCGGGCACGGCATAGAGCGGCAGGGCGCCGAAATGCAGCAGCTGCATCGGCACGGTCCACAGCGATGCCGCCAGGGGCACCGCCACCGCCGCCGCCGCCCAAGGGGGCATCCAGGCCGCCAGCGCCTGCTCCTGGGGCCGGGCACTGAGCAGCAGCCCCGCCGTGGCGGCCACGCTGAGCTGAAAACCCACATCCCAAAGCCAGCCCGGGCGCAGCACCAGCACGACCACCACACACAGCAGCAGCACCCCCAGCGGGCGGGGGCGCCGGCGGGCCTCCTGCAACCCGAAGGCCAGGGCACCCATCAGCACCGCGCGCACCACCGACGGCTGCGGCCCCGCCAACAACAGAAACAGCCCCATGGCCCCAAAGGCCAACAGCCAGCGCAGCGGCCGTGGTGCCAGACGGCCCACGGCCATCACCGCCCCCAACAGCACGGTGAGGTGAAAGCCGCTGGCGGCCAGGGCATGGGACAGCCCCGAGGCCCGAAACGCCTCCCGCACCTCCAGGGGCAGCGGCACCACCGCACTGCCCAGCACCAGGGCCGCCAGCACACCCCCGGCGGCGGAACCACCGGCCTGCAGCAGCGCGGCCGCCATGCGCCGCCGCAGGTCGGCGATCGGCGTGGCTGGCCGCCCCAGCACCTGCCAGCGCTGCACCCGCAGCTGGGTCCACACCCCCTGGCGCTGCAGGCGCTCCGCCGGCCCCGCCAGCAGCGGATGGGGCGCCGGCCGTGGACGGCGCAGGCGGCCATCCACCCGCAACAGCCAACCGAGCTGCAGCGGCGGGCAGGGGCGAAACAGCAGCTCACTGCGCCCGCCCGGCAGCTGGGCCAGGGCCCGGCAACCGGCGCCGCTGGCGTCGGGGCGGGGATCCTCCAGCAGCTGCAGCCGCAGGCCATGCACCTGGGCCCCCTGGGGCCCCAGCCGCTGCACGGGGTCGCCCGCACCCGGCCGGGCTGGCCCCAGCAGGGCACACCAGCCCAGCAGCAGGGCCAGACCAAGGGCAATCAGCCGGGGAGCAGGGGCCATCGGCGCCGGTGCGCATGCCGCTGTTGAAGCGTTCCCCCTAGGGTTCGGTGTCGCTCCCCAACGCCATGGCGCGCCTGCGGTTTCTGGCCCATGCCGCCCTCTGCTTCGGGCTGGTGCTCAGCGGCCCCGCCCCCCAGGCCCAACCCCGCACCGTCACCGTCGCCGCCGGCGACACCTTGGAGCAACTGGCCCTGCGCTACCGGGTGAACCTGCAGGCGCTGATCGCCATCAACGGCATCACCGACCCCACCTTGCTGCAGATCGGCCAGGTGCTCACGCTGCCCCAGGCCCAAGCCAGCCCTGGCCCAGCGGCCAGCCGGCCGGCCCAACAGGACGCCCCACCACCGCCCCCGGGCAGCAGCAGTGAGGCGGCGGCGGCCCTGCTGCTCAGCCCGGCGGAACGGCGGGATCGGGCCGAGCTGGAACTGCGGGAGCAATCGGGGGAGGCCCGCTGGCGCTGGTTCAACCGCACGGCGGTGGACTGGACCGGTTGGCGGCTGCACCCCGGCGGCGTGCGCATCACCCTGGTGAAACCGGCCATCGCTGATGTGGGGGCCACCACCGCCCTGGCCACGGCGGTGGCGGTGCAGTGCGAAACCCTGCGCCAAACCTGGCGGATCGATGGCAGCTGGCAGCGCTGGCAAACGCCGGCGGCCGGTTCGGTGGGGCAGCGGATCGTGGTGGATCTGTGCAGCAACACCCTCGACAGCCCGGCCCTGCCGGTGCCGCCCGCCCCTTAAACCGCCGCCGGCTGCTTCTGCAGCAGCGGGAAGCCCAGGGCCTCACGCTCCGCCAGCCAGGCCTCCGCCACCTGCCGGGCCAGGTTGCGGATGCGGCCGATGGTGGCGGTGCGCTCGGTCACCGAGATCACGCCCCGGGCCTCCAGCAGGTTGAAGGTGTGGCTGCACTTGAGCACGAAATCCAGGGCCGGCGCCGGCAGCTGGCGGGCCACCAAATCGGCCGCCTCGGCCTCATAGAGCGCGAACAGCTGCTTGAGCCGCTCGGGGTTGGAGGCCTCGAAGTTGTAGGTGCACTGGCCCTTCTCAAACGGCAACCAGATGTCGCCATAGGAGCGGTTGCCATCCCAGCTGAGCTCCCAGATGCTTTCCACGTCTTGGAGGTACATGGCCAAACGCTCGAGGCCGTAGGTGATCTCGATCGACACCGGCCGGCAATCGAGCCCCCCGCACTGCTGGAAATAGGTGAACTGCGTCACCTCCATGCCATCGAGCCACACCTCCCAGCCCACGCCCCAGGCGCCGAGGGTGGGGGATTCCCAGTTGTCCTCCACGAAGCGGATGTCGTGGTCGCGGGCGCGAATCCCCAGGGCCTCCAGCGAAGCCAGGTAGGTCTCCTGGATGCCATCGGGGCTGGGCTTGATCAGCACCTGGTATTGGAAATAGTGCTGAGCCCGGTTGGGGTTGTCGCCGTAGCGGCCATCGGTGGGCCGGCGGCAGGGCTCGGGGTAGGCCACGGCCCAGGGCTCGGGGCCAATGGCCCGCAGCACCGTGTGGGGGCTCATGGTGCCGGCGCCCTTTTCCGTGTCATAGGGCTGCAGGATCAGGCAGCCGCGCTCCGCCCAGAAGCGGTTGAGGGTGCTGATGATGTCCTGAAAATGCACGGCTGGCTCCTGGCGCGGCGGGCGTGGCCTCGGGTGCGGCGCCCAAGCGGCGATTCTGCCCAGCCGCGGTGCTGCTCAGCGCGGCCTCAGGCCACCAGCTCCAGCAGGCCCATTTGCGCAGCGGCCATGGGGCGGTGCCGCGCCTGGGTGAAACCGGCCATTAACGCCATCTGCCGCTGCTGCTCACCGCTGGGGAAGCGGGCGATGCTCTCCTCCAGGTAGGCGTATTGCGCCTCCAATCCGGCCCGGCGGGCCAGGGGCACCACCAACCGCCGCAGGTACAGGCGCTGAAACGCCGCCGTAGCCCCCTGGGGGTTGGGCGCGCGGTTGAAATCGAGCACCGCCGCCCGCCCCCCCGGCCGCAGCACCCGCCGCAACTCCGCCAGCCCTGCAGCTGGATCCGCCAGGTTGCGCAGGCCGTAGGCCATCACCGCCCCGTCGGCCCAGCCCGCCGTCAGGCCGGTGTCGAGGGCATCCCCCTGCTGAAACTCCAACGGCAGCCAGGGCTGGCGCGCCGCCCGCCCACGCGCCTGGCGCAGGGGGGCCGCGGCGGCATCGAGCCCCAGCACCAAACCCGCCGGGCGCACCTTCTGGGCCAACACCAGGGCCAGGTCGCCGGTGCCGCAGCAGAGATCCAACAGCCGCTGGCCAGGCTCGGGCTTCAGCCAGGCGATGGCCTGCCGCTTCCAAAGGCGGTGCAGCCCCAGGCTCAGGGTGTCGTTGAGGCGGTCGTAGCTGGGGGCGATCCGATCGAACAGGTCGCGCACCTGCTCGGGATCACCGGGGCGAATCGCTGCTGGCATCCCAGGGCAGGGAGATGCCATCGAGGCTGACACCCCCGGCGGCGAGCTGGGCTTCGATGCGGTCGGCACTGGTGAAACTCATCACCATCACGGTGGCCAGGCCCACGGCGGCGCAGCACACCATGCAGCCCGCCAGCATCAGTGAAAACTCCTTGCGGTCGGAGGCGGCCTGCATCAGCTGCAGGGCCCAGGCCACCATCGCCACGACGGCCAACACCATGACCACCGCCAGGGCTGTGGAGTGGGTTTGGAGCAGCGCCGGCACGGCGATTGTGAAGAAGCTGAGACGACTGTAAAGCCGCTTAACAGAGGGTCGCGAGGGGCCGCACCGGCAGGCCACGGCCCAACAGATCCCCCTTGATCTGCTCCACCGTGAGCACGCCGTCATGCAGCAGGGAGGCCAGCAACGCCGCCGAGGCGTGCCCCCCCGCCGGGCCGGCATCGAGCGCCGCGGCGATGTGGTCGATGCAGCCGGCCCCGCCACTGGCGATCACGGGCACCTCCACCGCATCGGCCACGGCCCGGGTGAGCTCCAGGGCATAGCCCGCCTGGGTGCCGTCGCCATCCATGGAGGTGAGCAGGATTTCCCCGGCCCCGAGGGCCACCACCCGCTGGGCCCAGGCCACCGCATCGAGGCCGGTGTTCTCGCGGCCCCCCTTCACGTACACATCCCAGCCCGGCTGGCCGTTGCCGCGGGCGCGGGCATCGATGGCCACCACGATGCACTGGCAACCGAAGCGCTCGGCCCCCCGGGCCACCAGATCCGGATCGCGCACCGCCGAGGAGTTGAGGCTCACCTTGTCGGCACCGGCGCGCAGCAGCTCGGTGATCCCCTCCACGCTGCTGATGCCGCCCCCCACCGTGAACGGGATGGTGACCGCTTCGGCGGTGCGGCGCACCAGGTCCACCAGGGTGGCGCGGCCCTGGTGGGAGGCGGCGATGTCAAGGAACACCAGCTCATCGGCGCCGGAGGCGCTGTAGCGGCAGGCCAGCTCCACCGGGTCGCCGGCGTCGCGCAGCCCGACGAAGTTCACGCCCTTCACCACGCGCCCGTCGGCCACATCCAGGCAGGGAATGATCCGTTTGGCGACCATGGCGGTGGGCGGCGGACGGCGGAAGGGGGGCGGCGGCGGCAAGGAACGCCAGGGGAGCTGGCGTCTTCGGGGGTTAACCTGGCCCCACTTTTTCATTGCGTCGGCCATGACCCAGGCTGCCATCACCATCGGCTCGAAGGTGCGGGTCACCCGGGTTCGCGACCGCATCCCCGCCGACCTGGTGGCCGCCCTGCAGGCCGACGCCACCGGCACCGTCACCGACTTCAAAGTCACCGACGGCAAGGGCATCGGCGTGGTGGTGACGCTGGCCAACGGCGCCACCACCTGGTTCTTCGACGACGAAATCACCGCCGCCTGAAGCCCGCCTCGTGAGCGAATCCCCCAACCCCACCGCCGCCAGCGGCGCTGGAGCCCGGCAATTGCTGGGGATGAAGGGTGCCAGTGGCACCTCCAACATCTGGAAGATCCGGCTGCAGCTGATGAAGCCGGTGACCTGGATTCCCCTGATCTGGGGGGTGCTGTGCGGCGCGGCCGCCTCCGGCAACTTCCACTGGCGGCTGCCCGAGGTGGGCGCCTCCATCGCCTGCATGCTGATGAGCGGCCCGCTGCTGGCCGGCTACACGCAGACGATCAACGACTACTACGACCGCGAGATCGACGCGATCAACGAGCCCTACCGGCCCATCCCCTCCGGAGCGATCCCGCTGTGGCAGGTGAAGACCCAGATCTGGGTGTTGCTGCTGGCGGGCCTCGGGGTGGCCTACGGGCTTGACCGCTGGGCCCAGCACAGCACCCCCGTGTTGTTCCTCTTGGCTCTGGGGGGCTCCTTTGTGAGCTTCATCTACTCCGCCCCGCCACTGAAGCTCAAGCAGAACGGCTGGCTGGGCAACTATGCCCTCGGGGCCAGCTACATCGCCCTGCCCTGGTGGGCGGGCCAGGCCCTGTTCGGGCACCTCACCTGGACCACCGCCCTGCTGACCCTGGCCTACTCCCTGGCGGGCCTGGGCATCGCGGTGGTGAACGACTTCAAAAGTGTGGAGGGCGACCGTGCCCTGGGGCTGCAGTCGCTGCCGGTGGTGTTCGGCATCGAGCGGGCCAGCTGGATCAGCGCCGGCATGATCGATGTGTTTCAGCTGGCGATGGTGGCCGTGCTGATCGCCATCGGCCAGCACTTCGCTGCGGTGTTGCTGGTGCTCTTGATCGTTCCCCAGATCACCTTCCAGGACATCTGGCTGCTGCGCGACCCGGTGGCCTTTGACGTGAAATACCAGGCCAGCGCCCAACCCTTCTTGGTGCTGGGGATGCTGGTGACGGCCCTGGCCATCGGCCACAGCAACCTGGTGCTGATGTGACACCAAAGCGCAGCCGGCCGCTTGTTCGCGCAGGCCTGGTGGGCGCAGGGGCCGGCGTTGCCGTGGCCCTCGGTCAGAGCCTGCTGCTGGTGGGTGTCGACGCCCTGATGCCCGATGTGCGCCGGCTGGGCAGCTACAACCGCCCCGGCACGGTCACGGTGCTCTCCGCCGATGGCCAGGTGATCCAAAAGCTGGGGCCCGCCACCCGCGAGAAGTTGATGCGCGGCCAGATGCCGCTGCTGGTGCAGCGGGCCTTCATCGCCGCCGAAGACCGTCGCTTCTACCAGCACAACGGCATCGACCCGGTGGGCATCGGCCGGGCCATGGTGCGCAACCTCAAGCAGGGGGCCGTGGAGGAGGGGGCCAGCACCATCACCCAGCAGCTGGCGCGCACGGTGTTCCTCAGCCAGGACCGCACGATCCTGCGCAAGCTCAATGAGGTGGTTCTGGCGGGCAAGCTCGAACGCCAGCTGAGCAAGCAGCAGATCCTCGAGCAATACCTCAACAACGTTTACCTGGGCTCCAGCGCCTACGGCATCTCCGATGCCGCCTGGATCTATTTCTCCAAAACCCCGGCCCAGCTCACCCTGCCGGAGGCGGCCCTGATCGCCGGCCTACCGCCGGCCCCTTCGGTGTACTCGCCGCTGGTGAATCCGGATCTCGCCCTCGAGCGCCGCGCCACCGTGCTGCGCCGCATGCGCGAGGCGGGCTTTATCGACGACCTGCAGCTGGAGCGGGCCAATGCCACCCCCCTGGAGCTCAAGCCGGCGGAGCCCAAGTATTGGACCAGCCGCGCCCCTTACTTCACCAGCTGGGTGGCCCAGGAGCTGCCCAAGGTGCTCAGCCCCGAGCAGCTGGAGGTGGGCGGGCTGACGATCCGCACCAGCCTCAACATGCCCTGGCAGGAGCGGGCCCAGGCCACCATCAACAAGCATGCCCCTGGGGACATGCAGGGGGCGGTGGTGTCGATGGAGCCTGGCACCGGCCTGGTGCGCAGCATGGTGGGGGGCAAGGATTTCACCACCAGCCAGTTCAACCGCGCCTCCCAGGCCCTGCGCTCGCCGGGATCCACCTTCAAGTTGTTCGTGTACCTCACCGCCCTCAAGGAGGGCATGAAACCGGAGGACACGGTCAACGACCGCCAGGTTTGCTACGGCGGCTACTGCCCGCGCAACTTCGGCAACCGCTACATGGGCACGGTGCCGCTGTGGGTGGCGCTCCAGAACTCGCTCAACACCGTGTCGGTGAACCTGCTCAAAAAACTGGGCTTCGACAAGGTGATCGCCACCGCCAAGAGCCTGGGCATCAGCCGCGAACTGGGGCGCTTCTATCCGCTGGCCGTGGGCGCCACCGAGCAAACGGTGCTCGACATGACCGCCGCCTACGCCGCCATCTTCAACCGCGGTGTGTACGTCACGCCGACACCCTTTGAGGAGATCATGGGCCCCAATGGCGAGCTGCTCTGGAGCCGTCGGGTTGACGGCGACCGGGGCCGCCGCGCCGTTCCCACCGACATCGCCGACGCGATGCTGTGGATGCTGCAGCAGGTGGTGAAGGGCGGCACCGGCTACGGCGCCGTGCCACCGGATCGCCCCGCCGCCGGCAAAACCGGCACCTCCGAGGGCGGCCGCGACCTGTGGTTCATCGGCGGAGTGCCCCAGCTGGTGACCGGCCTGTGGCTCGGCTACGACAACAACAAGGAAACCAAGAGCACCAGCGCCGTGGCGGTGGTGGCCTGGGCCGATTACATGGCCCCGATCCTCAAGGATCTGCCGGTGCGCCAGTTTCCGCCCAAGCCGGTGCTGGCGGGCAAGTTCGATCCACTCAAGGCCCTCAAACCAAAGCCCAAGTCGGACCCCACGGCCCCCGTGGGCGGCTGGCAACCCAGCCCCACCACCGAGCCCGCCGGCGCCGCCCCGGTGGGCCCGCCCGCTGGCGTGGTGCCGGAGGGCACCCCCAGCACCCCGGCACCGGCACCCCCCGGCCCCGTCGGCGCACCACGCCCCAGTGCACCGCCACCGCTGA
>JBIKKZ010000233.1:0-2932 GCA_044360095.1 Vulcanococcus sp.
GTCGCCGTGGCGGTACGCCTCCCAGGAGCGCACGATTGAGGTGTAGAAATCGAGCGGGTCGTAGCGGTCGAAGCAGAAGCCGGTGCCGCTGTGGTTGTTGGGGTCGTGGGGGGGCACCGTGTCCACCAGGCCGCCCACGCGGCGCACCACCGGCACGCTGCCGTAACGCATGGCCAGCAGCTGGCTGATGCCGCAGGGCTCGAAGCGGCTGGGCATCAGGAAGGCGTCGCTGCCGGCGTAGATCAGGCGCGAGAGGGCGTCGTCGTAGGTGAGGAACACGGCGAAACGGCCCGGATGGCGGGCAGCCATCTGCCAGAGGCCCGATTCCAGGTGGCGATCGCCGGTGCCCAGCACCACGAACTGCGAATCGGAGTAGGCGAGCACCCGGTCGGCCACCTGCAGCAGCAGGTCAACCCCCTTTTGATCCACCAAACGGCTCACCAACCCCATCAGGTAGGTGTTGGGGTTCAGCACCAGGCCCATGCGCTCCTGCAGCAGCCGCTTGCACTCGGCCTTGCCGGCCAGGTTCTCCACGCTGTAGTTGGCGGGCAGGGTGGCGTCGGTGGCGGGGTTCCAGTCGTCCTGGTCGATGCCGTTGAGGATGCCGCGCAGCTTGCCGCTGATGTAATTCAGCAACCCCTCCAGTTGTTCGCCGTACTCAGAGGTGCGGATCTCCTGGGCATAGGTGGGCGACACGGCGTTGACCCGGTCGGCGTAGAGCAGTGCGGCCGCCATGGTGTGGTCGCCCTGCATGTACCAGGGGCACCAGGCCATGCGGTCGAGCTTCCAGCGCCAGGGCCCCTGGTACTTGAGGTTGTGGATGGTGAACACCGTGCTGATGTCCGGGTCCTGGTGCATCCACACCGGGATCATGCCGGTGTGCCAGTCGTGGCAGTGCAGGATCTCGGGCTTCCAGTGGTTCCAGGCGAACTCCGCGGCGGCGCTGGCGAAAAAGGTGAAACGCCAGTCCTCGTCCTCACCGCCGTAGATGCGCTCCGGGTCGAACACCGGATGGCCCACCAGGTAAAGGGTCAGGCCGTTGGTGGGGTGTTTGGTCTCGTAAACGGCGAAGTCGGTGCCCATGGTGTGGGCGCGCCAGATCGGATCAGCCGGGATCTGCAGTTGGCTCCAGAGCCGGCCGTAGCCGGGCATGATCAGCCGCACGTCGTGGCCGAGGGCCTTTAGGGCCGGGGGCAGGGAGCCCACCACATCGCCCATGCCGCCCACCTTGACCATGGGGGCGCATTCGGCTGCGGCAAACAGCACCCGCATGGGAGTTCGGCGAAAAGTGGGCGCAACTCTACGGGCGTTCTCCGGTGCCGAGCGCTCAGGGAAGAACGGTCACGGGTGTGCCCACCTGCACGAGGTTGAACACCTCCTGCACACTCTCCTCATAGAGGCGCACGCATCCGTGCGACACGGCCCGGCCCACGGTCCAGCGGTGCGGCGTGCCGTGGAACCCCGCCACGGTGCAGCCGGCCACGCTCAGGTAGCGCTCGCCATCCCAGGCGTTGGTGCGGGGTTCACAACTGCGGTAGAAGCCGATCCAGCGGGACCCCAGCGGGTTGGTGGGGCCTGGGGGCACGGTGCGGCCATCGCCGGGGTGCTCCCAATGGGGATGGGCCACCTTCTCCAACACCTGGTGGCGGCCCGCAGGGGTTTCCCAGCCCTCGGTGCCCACCGCGGCGGGATAGCGGCGCAACAGGCGGCCGTCGCGCAGCACCATCAGCTGGCGCAGGCGCCGGTCGAGCACCAACTGCAGCCCCTCGCTGGACATCAACTCCGATGGGATGCGGCTGAGGGCCACCGCATCACTGACCTGCGGCGCCGGCGGCGGAATCGGATCGGGCTGGCGGGCCAGGGCGGGGCTTGCGGGCAGCAACACCACCAGGGCCAACGGGGCCGACAAGGGCAATGGGGAGGCGCGGAGAACCACGGCGACAGCGGCTGTTGTCCAACCGCTAGCAACCAGATCTCAAATCGGCACAGCTCTTCCGTTGGGCTTCAGCAACCCGGCCGGCGGCGGTTCGCCCTCAGGGCAACCAGGGGGAACCGGAAAAATCCGGGGCGCGCTTCTCAAGAAAGGCGTTGCGGCCCTCCTGGCCCTCCTCGGTTCGGTAAAAGAGATGGGTGGCCTGCCCCGCCAGCTCCTGGATGCCGGCCAGGCCATCGGTTTCAGCGTTGAAGGCCGCCTTGAGGCAGCGGATCGCAGTGGGGCTGTGGGTGAGCACCTCCCGCGCCCAGCGCACCCCTTCGGCCTCCAGCTGGGGCAGGGGCACCACCGCATTCACCAGGCCCATCTCCAGGGCCTCGTTGGCCGAATACTGGCGGCACAGAAACCAGATCTCACGGGCCTTGCGCTGGCCCACCAGCCGGGCCAGGTAGCCAGCGCCGAAGCCACCGTCGAAGCTGCCCACCCGGGGGCCGGTCTGGCCAAACACGGCGTTGTCGGCGGCAAGGCTGAGGTCGCAGAGCAAATGCAACACCTGGCCACCGCCAATGGCGTAGCCGGCCACCAAGGCGATCACCACCTTGGGCAAGCTGCGGATCAGGCGCTGCAGGTCGAGCACGTTGAGCCGGGGCAGGCCGTCGTCACCCACGTAGCCGCCATCGCCGCGCACGCTCTGGTCGCCGCCGGCGCAGAAGGCGTAGCCCCCATCGGCGGCGGGGCCGGCGCCGGTGAACAGCACCACGCCGATGCGGGGGTTGTCGCGCACCCGCGAGAAGGCATCAAACAGCTCGCTCACCGTCTGGGGCCGGAAGGCGTTGCGCTTCTCCGGACGGTTGATGGTGATGCGGGCGATGCCCGCGTCGCTGAGGTCAAACAGGATGTCGCGGTAGGGGCCCTGGGGCTGCCAATCAAGGGGCTGGATCGCCATCGGGGCCGCCGTGCAACGCCGCCATTCTGCGGCGCAGCTCCTGGCGCAGCCGG
>JBIKKZ010000234.1:0-2925 GCA_044360095.1 Vulcanococcus sp.
TGCCCATCTCCGCCAGGCGAGCCAGGTTGCCCTCCTTGGTGAGACCCTCCCACTCGGAGGTCTGGGCCACGGCCGGGTCATAGACCAGCTGCCCCTGGAAGTGGGCCCCCATGGCGCGCAGGGCGGCGGCGGAAATCACGCCTTCGGGGGCAGCGCCGATGCCCATCAGGCAATGGGTGCCGGTGCCGGTGAATCCACAGGCGATGGCGGCCTGCACGTCGCCGTCGGAGATGGGCTGCACACGGGCACCGGTGGCGCGGATCTCCTTGATCAGGTCCTTGTGGCGGGCGCGGTCCATCACCACGATCACCAGCTCATCGGCGGGCATGCCGAGGCACTCGCTGAGGATCTTGATGTTCTCGGTGGCCGACTTGCGGATGTCCACCATGCCCTTGGCGGCCGGGGGGGCCGCCAGCTTCTTCATGTAGAAGTCGGGGGCGTTGAACAGGCCACCGCGGTCGGAGGCGGCCAGAACGGCCATCGAACCGCGCTGGCTGTTGGCGCAGAGGTTGGTGCCTTCGCAGGGGTCCACGGCGAAATCCACGCCGGGGCCGGTGCCGCTGCCCACCTCTTCACCGATGTAGAGCATGGGGGCTTCGTCGCGCTCGCCCTCACCGATCACGATGCGACCCTGCATCTGGATCTGGCCCATGCGCTGGCGCATGGCCTCCACGGCGGCGGCATCAGCCTCGTTTTTGAGGCCCATGCCGGTGAGCTTGGCGGACGCGATCGCGGCCTGTTCAACGACCTCAAGAATTTCCTGAATCAGGGTGCGATCCACGTCAGATCCGGCGAAGGGAAAGGGGTAGCGCAGGCGGGAGGGGGAGCAGCTGACGCTTGGCGGCTGGGGAACCAGCTGACAGTCCAGCAGCTGCAGGCCCTCTCGGGCTTTGAGCGCCGCTCACTGTATCAGTGCTCCCCGGGCCACCCCCTGCCGGAAGTGCCCCGAGGCCCTGTTCTTACAATCCACTTTCCTTGTCCCTCCGGTGGCACCCATGAGCACCAAGCCCCTGGTGATCTCCCCGTCGATCCTTTCGGCTGACTTTTCCCGTCTCGGGGATGACGTGCGGGCCGTGGATGCCGCCGGTGCCGATTGGATTCACGTGGACGTGATGGACGGCCGCTTCGTGCCCAACATCACCATCGGTCCCTTGATCGTGGAGGCCCTGCGCCCGGTGACCCAGAAGCCCCTGGATGTGCACCTGATGATCGTGGAGCCCGAGAAGTACGTGGCGGATTTCGCCAAGGCCGGTGCTGACATCATTTCGGTGCAGGTTGAGGCCTGCACCCACCTGCACCGCAACCTCGGCCAGATCAAGGATCTGGGCAAGATGGCCGGTGCCGTGCTGAACCCCGGAACCCCCATCGACTCCCTGGAGTACTGCCTGGAACTGTGCGACCTGGTGCTGGTGATGAGCGTGAACCCCGGCTTCGGGGGGCAAAGCTTCATCGAGAGCCAGGTGCAGAAGATCCGCGACCTGCGCCGGATGTGCGACGAGCGGGGCCTCGATCCCTGGATCGAGGTGGACGGCGGCATCAAGGCGGAGAATGCCTGGAAGGTGATCGAAGCCGGCGCCAACGCGATCGTGAGCGGCTCCGGCGTGTTTAACCAGCCCAGCTACGCCGAGGCCATCACCGGCATCCGCACCAGCAAGCGCCCGATGGCCGTTGCTGCTTAACCACCCAGGGGCCCACACGGGCCCCCCTTTTTTTATGCGCTGAGGAACCAGCCGTAGCTGTGGAGTCCGATCCCCAGCAGGTTGACCCCGATGTAGCAGACGCAAATCACCACGAATCCCGCCACAGCCACCAGCGCGGGCCGACGGCCCTGCCAGCCGCGGCTCAGACGGGTGTGCAGGTAAGCGGCGTAGACCAACCAGCAGATCAAGGCCCAGGTTTCCTTGGGGTCCCAACTCCACCAGCTGCCCCAGGCTTCGTTGGCCCACACCGCACCGCTAACGATGCCCACCGACAGCAGCAAAAAGCCCACGGTGATCGTGCGGTAGCTGAGGCTGTCGAGCTGCTCGCTCAAGGACAGGCTGGCGCTGCTGAAGCTGAAGCCACCAGCGCTGGCCCCGGCCAGCTCCGCCTGCCGAAAACCACCACTGCCGATGGAACTGCTGCGCAACTCCAGCCGTTGGCCCCGGTCGGTGAGCAGCACCGCCAGGGAAAGCAGGGAGCCCACCAACAGGGCCGCGTAGCTCACCATGATCACGCTCACGTGCATCACCAACCAGCTGGAGCGCAACGCTGGCACCAGGGGGGCCGCCTGCTGCAGTTGATCCGGCAGGGCGAAGCTGGCGAAGGCCACACCCCCCAGCGCCATGGGCGTGGCGGCAGCGGCCACCACGGGGCTGGGGTAACTGCGCTCCACCAACAGCTGGGTCAGGGTGCTGGCCCAGGCCAGGAAACACAGCGATTCGTAGAGGTTGCTGATCGGGAAGTGACCCGACTGCCACCAGCGCAACACCAACTGGGCGGTGAGGGCCAGGTTGGCGGCGGCCACCAGCAGGCGCACCGCGTGACCACCCTGGCCTTGACTGCTCACGCTCCAGAACGACAACGGCAGGGCCAGCAGCAACAGGGCGAAGGCGCCGAGGCCCAGGGCCAAGACCGGATCGGACACGTCGGGGGGCTTCAGCAACGGAAGCGACCAGTCTGCCGTGCGGAACCGTTCAGTCGCCCCGCCTTAGCGGCTGGCCTGTCGCAACAGTTGAAGACCACCCGCGAGGCCGATGAACACCGGCATCCAGGCGGCGAAGAATGGCCACAGGGTGCCCTTGATGCCGAGGGAACTGAACACGAACGACATCAGGTAGTAGCCGAAGATCAGCAACACGCTGATGCCGAAGCCCTGGCTGCGGCTGGTGCGGGCGTTGGGGCGCACCCCGAGGCTGCTGCCGATCAAGCCAAACACCAGACAGA
>JBIKKZ010000235.1:0-2918 GCA_044360095.1 Vulcanococcus sp.
GGCTCTCGGGCAGCACCCGCTGCACCAGGGCGCCATCGCGCTCCGGCAGCTGCAGCAACGCATTGGGGTCGGCGTTGTTGTCGCGGGCCAGTCGGGCGTTCAGGGGCACCAGCTGCAACCCCAGGTAGGGGTGCACCACCGTGGAGCCCTGGCCCAACTGGGCCGCCACCCCTTTGGCCAGGTTGATGGGGATGGCGAAGCCGAGCCCGGCCCCAGGGCCGGAGCGCACCAGGGTGTTGATGCCCACCACCTCGCCGCTGGCGTTGATCAGGGGGCCGCCGGAATTGCCGGGGTTGATGGCGGCGTCGGTCTGGATCAGGTCGAGCCGTTTGTCGGAGAAGCCCAGGCTGGTGATGTTGCGGTGCAGGCTGCTGACGATCCCCAGGGTGACGGTGCGCTCCAGGCCATAGGGGGTGCCCAGAGCGATGGCCCAATCGCCCACCTCCAGGCGCTCGGAATCGCCGAGGGGGGCTGCCTTCAGGCCCGACCCCTGGGGAATGCGCACCACCGCCAGGTCGGTGACCGCATCGCTGCCCAGCACGGTGCCCTCCACGTCGCGTCCGTCAGCCAGGGTCACCTCCACCCGGTCGGCCCCCTCCACCACATGGGCATTGGTGAGCACCAGCCCCTTGGCGTCGATCACGATCCCGGAGCCCTGGCCGCGCTCGCGGCTGTGGGGCAGTTGGTCACCAAACAACTCCCGCAACAGCGGGTCATTGAAAGCGGGGTCGAGGCCCACCCTGGGCACGCTGCGCTCGGTGTCGATGCGCACCACCGCCGGTGCCACCTTCTTCACTGCAGCACTCACGAAGCTGCCCCCCTGGCCGAGCGAGTCCGCCCCGGCGGGCCACGCCCACCACAGGCTCAGCAACAGCAGCAGGGGCAGAGCGAGAAAACGGCGCACGGAAGCCCGGATGGGTGGGTTGCAGGCTAGGCAGGGGAACAGGGGCTCCAGCGCAGCAGCCGGTTGGAAAGGGCGGTGCCGGGGCCGAGCTCCAACAGACGACCTCCAGGCCAGTCGGCCCGTCCCAACGGGCAGGGCTGCACCGGCTCGAACGCCGCCAGGGTGGAGGGGCAGGCCCACAGGGGCAGCGCCGCCCCGGCGCCGGGCCGTGGCAGCTCCCCCCGCCAGTGCTGATGCACATGACCGAACACCACGGCGCGCACCCGCGGGCTGGCCCGCAACCGCTCCAGCAGCGGCTCGGGCCGCTGCAGGCCGATGCCGTCGAGGGCCGGCGCACCGATCGGCAGCGGCGGATGGTGCAGGGCCACCAGCAGCGGCGTGGCGGCTGCCGCCAGCTGCTGATCCAGCCAGAGCAGCTGCCGGGGATCCAGCCAGCCGCCCACGGTGCCGGGGCGATGGCTGCTGAGCAGCACCAGGCCCCAGTGGCGGAATGGCACCAGGGCCGGGGCGATCCAGGCGTGTCGCGCCAGGGCGGCCCGCAGCAGCACGGGATTGTCATGGTTGCCGGGCAGCAGCGCCGCGGCAACCCCCAGCGGCAGCACGGCCTGCTCGAGGAACTCCCGCAGGCGGCAGTAGCCGCCCCAGCTCTCGTCCTGGCAGAGATCGCCGCTGATCAGCAGCAGATCAGGGGGCTGTCCAAGCTGCTGCAGTGCCTGATGCCAGCCATGGCGCAGGCAGGCCAGGGCCCCATGGCCACGGCAACGGCCGCGGGGATCGGCCAGCAGATGCGGATCACTGAGCTGCAGGATGCGGATCACACCGGGCCGGCGGAAGGCTGGCTTTAAGTTGCCTCTTCTGCGCATCGCTGGCATGGCTGCGATTCCCCCCGGCACCCGTCAACGCTGCACCCTGTGCCAGGTGGAGATCCAAGGGCTGGTGGGGGGCGTCGACCAGGTGCACTTCAGCCAGGGGGCGCCCTCCACCCGCTCGAAGCTGTGGGCGCGGGTGTGCCAGTACCTGCGCACCGACGAACAGAAGGCCCAGTGCCTCAACCAGGACCCCAGCCTGCGCGGTGCCCCCCAGCCCGGCGATGCCTACATGGAACCGCCCGCCGTCGACCTGGGCTCCCTGGGCGGCTGAGCCGGGGCCCCAGCCGGCGATCCTTTAAGGTCAATGTGTGCCCGGCGGGCACCCCTGTTGGTCTGCGGGTTTCGCACCCCGGCCCTCCAGGACGCAGATCCCTGCAGGTGCCGGACGGGTTGCCCGTCCCCTGTCTCCGGTTCGGCCTTGCCGCATCCCCTGATCCACGACCTTGAGCGCCTGGTGAGCCAGGTGGCCACGGCCGCCGGGTTTCAGCTGTGCGGCATCCAGCTGTTGACCCACCGCATCCCGATGACGCTTCAGGTGCAGCTGCGCCTGGGCGATGGCGGCGATGTGAACCTGGACGACTGCGCCGCCTTCAGCGGCGTGTTGGGGGATGCCCTGGAGGCCGATGGCCTGCTGGAGGAGGCCTATGTTCTGGAGATCAGCAGTCCTGGCATCAGCGAGGAGCTGAGCGACGACCGCGATTTCCGCAGCTTCCGCGGTTTTCCAGTCTGCGTTCGCTACCGCGACGCCAAGACCGGCGCGGAGGCCGAGCGCGAAGGCCTACTGCTGGAGCGCGATGCCAGCAGCGTGCACCTGAATGTGCGCGGCCGCACCGTTCGCCTGCCCCGGCCCGATGTGATCAGCGTTCGCCTGATCACCCCCAGCGAAGCCTGAGCCCCATCCGTTTCCGCCTCACCCGCACCCCCCATGGCCCTTGTTCTGCTCCCCGGTCTGGCGAACCTGATCGAGGACATCAGCGAAGAGAAGAAGTTGCCCACCCCCGTGGTGGAGGCGGCCCTGCGTGAAGCCCTGCTGAAGGGCTACGAGCGGTACCGCCGCACCCTCTACCTGGGCATCAGCGAAGACCCCTTCGAAGAGGACTACTTCTCCAACTTCGACGTGGCCCTCGACCTCGATGAGGAGGGCT
>JBIKKZ010000236.1:0-2880 GCA_044360095.1 Vulcanococcus sp.
CGTGTTGGGTCTGTTGGGCGGTGCCTTTCTGGCCCACAGCCTGGCCGGTCTCAGCTGGCCGCTGGCCTGGGTGTTCGGGGCCATCGCCCTGGCCACCGGCCCCACGGTGATCACGCCGATGGTGCAACAGATGCGGTTGCAGCCCGCTCTGGCGCGGTTGTTGGAGGCGGAGGGGCTGATCCTGGAGCCCGCCGGCGCCGTGCTGGCGCTGCTGCTGTTGCAGCTGGCCCTGGGGGACCTCAACCACTGGCAGGACGTCGCTGGCCTGCTGCTGCTGCGTCTGGGGGGCGGGGCCCTGGTCGGGGCCTTGGCTGGATGGGTGCTGGTGGAGGTGCTGCAGCGGCTGCCGGCCACCACGGATGCGCTCAAGCTGCAGCTCACCCTCGGGGTGCTGTTTCTGCTGGTGGCCTGCACCCAGGTGGTCTTGCCCGAGGGGGGGCTGCCGGCTGCCGTGGCGGCCGGCGTGGTGGTCGGGCTGCGGCTGGATGAGCAGGCCACCCAGCTGGATGAGTGGATCGCCCAGCTGGCGCAGCTGGCGATCACGGTGCTGTTCCCGTTGCTGGCGGCGGATTTGTCCTGGGGGGAGTTAAGCCCCCTGGGCTGGGGCGGCATGCTGTGCGTGCTGGCACTGATGCCGTTCCGCTGGCTGGTGGTGCAGTTGAGCGGTCTGGGCCTCTCCTCCATGGGTTGGCGCGAGACATTGCTGGTGGGCTGGATCGCGCCGCGGGGCATCGTGACGGCGGCGGTGGCCAGCCTGTTTGCCCTGCAGCTCGATCAGGCCGGCGTGGCCGGCGGTGGGGCCCTCAAGGGGCTGGTGTTCCTCACGATCCTGTTGAGCGTCAGCCTGCAGGGGCTCACGGCGCCGGCCCTGGCCCGGCGCCTTGGGTTGGCCTCAGAGGCTGCGGGCGATCCGCCGCCTGGCCTCACCGCTGGGCTGGAGCAGCAGCCAGGTGGTGAGCAGGTCGGGCCCCTGGAGGCTGCCGAGTAGGGCGGCCCGCAGGCTTTTCATCAGCACCCCTTTCTTCACGGCGGCGGCGTCCACCGCCTCGGTGAGCAGGGCCTGGGCGGCCTCGGCGCTGAGGGGCCCCTCCGGCAGCCGCTCCAGCAGCGCCGCCAAGGCGGGCCGGGCGCCCTCGCTGGCCAGCTGCTGCTGGGCCGTTTCATTGAGTTCGGGCCGCTCGAAAAAGGGCCGCGCCTGCTCCACGCCGTCCTGCAGGGTCACCAGGGAGGGGCCCAGCAGGGCGCACAGCTGCTCCAGCCAGCCGGCCTCCGCGGTCCAGCCCTGGGCCGTCCACAGCGGCTGCAGATCCCCCAGCAGCTCGGCGGCGCTGCGCCCGTGCAGCACCTGGCTGTTGAGCCAGTTGAGCTTGTCCCAGTCGAAGCGGGCGCCGGCTTTGTTGACGCGCTCGAAATCGAACACCGCAGCCGCCTCCGCCAGGGAGAAGCGCTCCCCCATGCCCTCCGGCGGCGACCAGCCCAGCAGGGTCATGTAGTTGGCCAGGGCCTCAGCGGTGTAGCCCTGGGCGCGGAAGTCACTCACCGAAGTGACGCCATCGCGTTTGGAGAGCTTGCGGCCCTCCTGGTTGAGGATCAGCGGCGTGTGGGCAAACACCGGCGCCGGCGCGCCGAGCGCCGCGTACAGCAGCAGCTGTTTGGCGGTGTTGGCGATGTGGTCTTCGCCGCGGATCACGTGGGTGATCGCCATGGCGGCGTCGTCCACCACCACCACCAGGTTGTACAGCGGGTCGCCGATCCGATCGGCGGGGGCCCGGCGGGCGATCACCATGTCGCCGCCGAGGTCGGCGCCGCTCCAGCGCATTTCACCGCGCACCAGGTCGTTCCAGGTGATGGTGGCGTCGTCGTCGATGCGGAAGCGCACCGTGGCTTCGCGCCCCTCGGCGATGAAGGCCTGTTCCTGCTCAGGGGTGAGGTTGCGGTGGCGGTTGTCGTAGCGGGGGGCGCGGTTCTCGGCGGCCTGCCGCTCACGCATCTCCGTTAGCTCGGCTTCGCTGGCGTAGCAGCGGTAGGCCTGGCCGCTGGTGAGCAGCCGCTCGATGGCGCTGCGGTGCTCCTCGATCCGCTCGCTCTGCACCACGGGTTCCCCATCCCAGGTGAGCCCCAGCCACTGCAGCCCCTCGAGGATGTTGGCGGTGTATTCGGGCTTGCTGCGCTCTTTGTCGGTGTCTTCGATGCGCAGCAGAAACTGGCCGCCTTGCCGCCGGGCAAACAGCCAGTTGAACACCGCCGTACGGGCGGTGCCGATGTGCAGGGTGCCGGTGGGGCTGGGGGCGAGACGCACACGGACCGCCGCTCCAGTTGCCACCACTGGCTTCAACTCCTCAGACTGAATGTGAACGGGACTGACGGGGCTCGAACCCGCAACTTCCGCCGTGACAGGGCGGTGCTCTAACCGATTGAACTACAGTCCCAAATGCGCCGAGAGGCACTCCAGAGCAAGGGATCTGGCCCGGCTCCGTGCCGCTTGAGCGACCTAAAAAGTATCCGTTGTCGCCCTGCCCTCCGTCAACCGGTGGGGGCCAACAACAAAGCCCGCCGGTGGGCGGGCTTTGCGGATCGGTGGGCAGGCGCCAGCGGCAGCCAGAGGCTCAGGGGCGGAAGCCGGCGGGCTCGATCAACCGCACCTGGTTGCCACGGGCGGTGAATTCACGGCCTTGGTCGCTTTGCACCACAACGCGACCACCGGATTTCACGCGGATCACCCGGGCGCGCACCCAACCGAGGGCGGCTGACTCCAGCACCTTGACCACATCACCGGGCTGTAGATCCAACTCCATGTCCGGAACGAAGAGACTGCAGGGGGAGAGCACCGAACGCGCCGTGGAGGACTTGAACCCCCGACATCAGGTTTTGGAGACCTGC
>JBIKKZ010000237.1:0-2877 GCA_044360095.1 Vulcanococcus sp.
AGCGCCGCGGCGACCGCCGCATCGGCACCACCGGCCGGGGCATCGGCCCCACCTACGCCGACAAATCGGAGCGCAACGGCATCCGCATCATCGACCTGCTGGAGGAGGCCCGCCTGCGGGATCGCCTGGCGGGCCCCTTGGCGGAGAAGAACGAAATCCTGCAGAAGCTCTACGGCCTGGAGCCGCTTGATTTCGAAGCGATGGTGGCGGAGTACGTGGGCTATGGCCGTCGCCTGGCCCCCCACGTGGTGGATTGCACCCGGGCCATTCACCAGGCCGCCCGCGCCCGCCAGAACATCCTGTTCGAAGGGGCCCAGGGCACCCTGCTCGACCTCGACCACGGCACCTACCCCTACGTCACCTCCTCCAATCCGGTGAGCGGAGGAGCCTGCATCGGTGCGGGGGTGGGCCCTACCCTGATCGACCGGGTGATCGGTGTGGCCAAGGCCTACACCACCCGGGTGGGCGAGGGCCCCTTCCCCACGGAGCTGGAGGGCAGCCTCAACGACCACCTCTGCGACCGCGGGGGCGAGTACGGCACCACCACCGGCCGCCGCCGCCGCTGTGGCTGGTTCGATGGGGTGATCGGCCGCTATGCCGTGGAGGTGAACGGACTCGACTGCCTGGCCATCACCAAGCTCGACGTGCTCGACGAGCTCGATGAGATCCAGGTGTGCGTGGCCTACGAGCTCGATGGCCAACGCATCGAGCATTTCCCCAGCTCCGCCGAGGACTTCGCCCGTTGCCGGCCATTGTTCGAAACGCTCCCCGGGTGGCAGACCTCCACCGCCGACTGCCGCAGCCTCGACGACCTGCCCCCCACGGCGATGAGCTACCTGCGCTTCCTGGCGGAGCTGATGGAGGTGCCGATCGCAATCGTGTCGCTCGGGGCTGACCGCGACCAGACCATCGTGGTGGAGGATCCGATCCATGGGCCCAAGCGGGCCCTGCTCAGCCGCTGATCCCCGCATGACCGCCCCCAAGAGCCTCGACGTTGTCGGCATCGGCAACGCCATCGTGGATGTGCTCGTGCAGGTGGACGATGCCCTGCTGGAGCGCTTCGAGCTCACCAAGGGCACCATGGCCCTGGTGGATGAGCAGCAGGCCGAACGCCTGTACGGCAACGTGGGCCCCGGCCTGGAAACCTCCGGCGGCTCCGCCGCCAACACCCTGGCGGGCATCGCCCAGCTTGGGGGGCGCGCCGGCTTCATTGGCCGCGTGCGCGACGACCAGCTCGGCGGCATCTTTGCCCACGACATCCGCGCCGTGGGGGCCCGCTTCGACACCCCCGCCGCCACCACAGGCCCCTCCACGGCCCGCTGCCTGATCCTGGTCACCCCCGACGCCCAGCGCACCATGTGCACCTACCTGGGTGCCTCCGTTGGGCTGGACCCCAGTGACCTCGACCTCGACCTGGTGGCCCAGGCCCGGGTGCTCTACCTGGAGGGCTATCTCTGGGACAGCGACGAGGCCAAGCGCGCCTTCATCGCCGCCGCCGAGGTAGCCCGTGCCAACGGCGCCGAGGTGGCCCTGAGCCTCTCCGATGCCTTCTGCGTGGAGCGCCACCGCAACAGCTTCCAGGAGCTGGTGGACGGCCACGTCGACATCCTGTTCGCCAACGAGATGGAGATCACCTCCCTCTACAAGGCCAACAGCTTTGAGGAGGCCGCCGACCAGGTGCGCGGCCGCTGCCGCGTGGCGGCCCTGACCCGCAGCGAGCAGGGGTCGCTGATCCTCAGTGGCGACGCCACCCACCAGGTGGGGCCCTACAAACTCGGCCCCCTGGTGGACACCACCGGTGCCGGTGACCTCTACGCCGCCGGCTTCCTGCATGCCCATTGCCAGGGCCGTTCGCTGCTGGAGTGCGGTCAGCTGGGGTCGCTCTGCGCCGGCCAGGTGGTCACCCAGCTGGGCCCCCGCCCCCAGGCCGACCTGCGCCAGCTGGCGGCTCAGCTGCAGCCCTCTGGCACGCTCTCAGCCACCCAGTCGCCGTAGGCGAAGCTGGCCGCCGCCGGCCAGTGGATCCATTCGGGGGTGCCGTAGCTGTGCAGCTGCCGCACCGCGGCCTCCAGCTCCGCCAAGCGGCTGGGCCGGGTTTTGATCAGCAGCTGCACCTCCTGGCTGCGCTCCAGCACCCCGTGCCAGCGGTAGAGCGAGCGCACCGGCGTGAGCGCCACGCAGGCCGCCAGGCCCCGCTGCAGCAGCGCCTCCGCCAGGGCTTCAGCGCGCTCCTGATCCGCTTCGGTGGTGAGGCAGAGGGTGAGGGGCGGGGCCATCGCTGCGGCGGGTCGGCGCGGTGGCCGTCAGGGATGGCCCAGCTTCTCCAGCAGCGGCTGCAGAGGCAAGCCTTCGGAGGCAGGACCGCCGGGCCGTTGCAGCAGCAGCAGGCGCAGCCCCAGCTGCTCGGCCACCCCATGCCAGACCGCCTCACTGCGGCCGCCGCCGGCGCGGCAGAGCACGGCGGTGATGCGCCAGCGACGGCACAGGGCCCGCTCGAGGGCTCCCGGTTCGAGGCCCCCCGGCTGTGGGACGCCGCTGGGGCGCAGGCAGGCCAGTTGCGCATCCGTGAGGCCCGCCGCCAGGGCCAGCTGCAGGCTGGCCGGGCGATCGAGGATGCGGGCTACGTGAGCACTGGCGTTGCTGGCGGCGATGGCCTGGCCCAGCTGGCGTGAGCCGATGGCCAGCAGCAGCCGCTCGCTGCGCAGGTCGAGCGTCGCCAGCCCCTCCAGGCCGGCCAGCCGTTCGACGCGGCCTGTGCCGCCGCCCTGGTCAGCCCCCAGGGTGGGCCGCCGCAGGCGCAGCAGCGGTTGGCCGCGGCCGCCGCAGACCCGCTCCAGCCGCTCGCTGATGCGCAGCGCAAAGGGGTGGGTGGCATCC
>JBIKKZ010000238.1:0-2868 GCA_044360095.1 Vulcanococcus sp.
AACCCCTGACAGAAGCCGTTGGAGAGGTCGGCCGTGCGCCAGGGCAGGGGGGTGCTCTGCTGCTCCAGCAGCACGCGGTAGGTGGTCTCGACGGCCGAGCCGTCCCACACGATCGTTTGATCCGGGAAGCCGAAGCCCATCACCTTGGTGCCATCGCCGCCGCCCATGGCGATGCCGAGCAGGTCGGTGATCTGGTGGGTGATGTCGATGCCGCGGGCGTAGGGGGAGGTCCAACCGTAGAAACGGCGCTCCACCAGCTCCGGGGTGGTCACCACCGGGCCGCAGCGGGTCACCTCCACCGGTGCGCCCGCCGCCTGGGGTGCCTCCAGGGTGGTGCTGCACACCACTGGGCCCGCCAGGGCCGGCGCCGCGGGGGCCACCGAAGCCGCCGCCGCCAGCAGCAGGGGCAACCGCCAACGGGTCACAGCCACACGCGCATCTGGGCGCAAACTAGACATCCCAACCGCCCGCCGCCAGAGGCATGACCGCCCTTCCACCCCTGCCCCAGACCAGCGCCGAGCAGCGGGCGCTGCTGCTGCAGCTGCTGGCGGAGCGCGCCTACCGCCACGGGCAGTTCACCCTGGCGTCTGGGCGCACCAGCACGCACTACGTGAATTGCAAACCGGTGAGCCTCAGCGGCCCGGGGCTGGCACTGCTCTCCGCCCAGATGCTGGCGCTGGTGGAGGCTGAGGCCGCCGCCGTGGCGGGCCTCACCCTGGGGGCCGACCCGTTGGTGAGCGGCGTGGCCCAAGCGGCGGCCCTGGCCGGCCGCCAGCTCGATGCCCTGATCGTGCGCAAGGAGGCCAAGGGCCACGGCACCGGCGCCTGGCTGGAGGGTCCCCTGCCCGCCGCCGGCAGTGTGATCACGGTGCTGGAAGACGTGGTGACCACCGGCGGCTCCTCCCTCAAGGCGGTGCACCAGCTGCGGGAAGCGGGCTACACGGTGAACCGGGTGGTGACCATCGTGGATCGCCAGGAGGGCGGCCAGGAGGCGATGACCGCGGCCGGCCTGGAGCTGCACAGCCTGTTCCTGCTGGAGGAGGTCGCGGCAGCCCACCAGGCGGCGGGCTGAGCGCAGCTGCTGGCCGCTGGCGCGGGTCTTGCCCGCACAGCCCTCCAAAGGTGGTACCACTCGCCCACCCGATCTCGTACAACGTCTGCACACCTCCGCGGCAACCCCCTTGCACCGGCCCCCCTCCCCCAGCGCCGCCCGTTGGAGCAGCCCCGTGGGGCTGATCCGCCTGGAGGGGGCCGGCAGCCGGCGCTTCCTGCACGGGCAGAGCAGCCAGGCCATTGAGCTGGCCCCCGAGGGCGCCTGCCTGGCCACCTGCCTGATCAGTCCCACCGCCCGCATGCGCGGCCTGGCGCTGGTGCGGCTCGACGCCGGCGGCAGCGCCGAACTGGTGGTGCTGGCGGGGGATGCGGCGGCCGTGCACCAGGCCCTCGATCGGGTGCTGTTCCCCGCCGATGGCGTGCGGCTTGGCCCCGTGCAACCGGCCCAGCTGGTGCGCTGGGTGGGCGCCCCAGCTCCGGCCGACGCCGATGGCAACCCCGACCTGCTCAAACCGGGGGTCAACCTGGGGGCCGGCGCCGAGCAACCGGCGTGGCTCCAACGCGACGGCGAACCCCTGCCCACCTGGCTGAATGCCCTGCCGGAGCTCTCAGCCGAGCAGGTGGAGCAACGGCGCCTGCGCAGCGGCTTTGCCGCCGCGCCTGGGGAACTCAACGACGACATCAACCCCTTCGAGCTGGGCCTGGCCCCCTGGGTCAGCCTCAACAAGGGCTGCTATGTGGGCCAGGAGACCTTGGCCAAGCTGGCCACCTACGACGGCGTGAAGCAGCAGTTGCGCCATTGGCGGGCCGAACGCACCGGCCCTGTGGCGGCCGACGCCTGCGCCCCAGGAACCACCCTCACCTCCGCGGCCGGCGAGCGGGCCGGCGTGATCACGTCCACCTTGGATGGCCCCGATGGCCTGGAGGGGCTGGCCCTGGTGCGCCGCCCGGCGCTGGGGGAAACCCAGCTGCTGGCCGGCCCGGAGCTGCCCCTGCAGATCAGCCGCCCCAGTGGCTTTGTGGATCCACCGGTGGGCGCCGGCGGGCGCTAGTCCTGGCTGAGCAGCCAATGGGCCACCGCCCAGGTGGCCAGGGCGTCGTCGTGGTTGTAGAGGAATATCCGCCGCAGGTTCTGGCGGGAGCCGCGATCCTGCGCGCCCCCCAGCCCAAGTCGCCAGCGCCGCCACCACAGCAGCGCCCGGGCCCCATCCACCCCGCTCTGACGCCACTGGAACCCCAACCAGCTGGCCACGGGCTTGAGGCCATAGCCATTGGTGGGCATCCACCAATGGCGCCGCAACCGCTGGTGCACATCCACCAGGCGCGCCCGCAAGTCGGCGATCTGCCGCTCCGACGCCCCCTGCCGCTGGGCGAGGCGCACCAGCGCCAGCAGCTCGGTTTCGCCGTAATGCAACACCGGCCAATCGGGGTAGGCGGCCAGCAGCCGCTGCAGCCGCCCCCAGAGCCGCTCCTCCCCGTGCTCGTGCAGGGCCAACAACGGCTGGTAGGGGGCCTCTGCCGCCGCCACTGAATCGCCCCAGGCGCCATCGACGCCGCGCGCCAACCGCAGGAAGCCGTGCAGAAAGTCGTCGCGGGCGTCGGGGTCGGATTCGATGTCGTAGATCAGCACCCCAGGGGCTGCGGCCAATTCCGGCAGGGCAGCACTGGCATCGCGGCGCAGGGGCACCCCATCGCGCTGCACGCGGGCCTGGGTCACCAGCTGCTCGGCCACGTCGGCGTGCTGCTCGCCATGCACCAACAAATCAGCGGCCAGGGCCTCGGGATCCGCGGCGGCGAGGCGCTCCAGGCGGTCGA
>JBIKKZ010000239.1:0-2857 GCA_044360095.1 Vulcanococcus sp.
GTCGCCCGTGCCCCGCAGCGGATATTCGTTGTTGGCCTCCGCATAGCCGCGGCCACCGCTGGGGGAGGCCAAAAATTCGATCAACTTCAGCGCCGCCTGGGGGTTGCTGGAGGTCTTCACCACCCCGGCACCGCTGATGTTCACGTGGGCTGGATCGGGGAACACCACCTTCAGCCGCCGCGCCAGGGCCAAATCGGCGGCGCCGCTATCGCCTGCCAACATGCGGGCCACGTAGTAGGTGTTCACCAGACCAACGCCGCATTCACCGTTGCCAACGGCGCGAATCAGCGGGGTGTCGGAGGTGAACACCGGCTTGGTGACGTTGGCGGTCATCCCCTTCACCCAGCGAGCGGCGGCGGCATCGCCGCGCAGGATCATCTGGTCTGCCACCAGCGACTGGTTGTACACGCTGCGGCGATCCCGCAGGCACAGCTTGCCCTTCAGCGCCGGCTTGGCCAGGTCGGCATAGGTGCGGATGCTGCCGGGGTCCACCAGCTTGGGGTTCACGATCACCACACGCACCCGCCGGGTGAGCCCATACCAACGCCCCTTCGAATCCCGCAGCGACAGCGGCACATCCCGCAGCAGGGCCGCGGAAGGCATCGGCCGGAACAGCCCCAGGTCGGCGGCCTTGTCAAGCCGGGCGGCATCCACCAGCACCAACACATCCGCAGGGCTGTTCTTGCCCTCGGCCCGCAGGCGCTCGATCAGGGCATCATCCTTCGCCTCCAGCAGCCGCACCTTGATGCCGGTGCGGGCGGTGAACTGCTGATACAGCTGCTTGTCGGTGTTGTAGTGGCGGGCTGAGTACACGCCGATCTCCTGGGACTGGGCCTGGGCCCCCTCCGTGCAGAGTCCAACGGCCAGCGCCGCTGTGGCCGTCAACGCCAACAGGGCCGTGCAGCCCAAACGCTCAGGGTTGAGCCCCAAACGCTCAGGCTTGAACAAGGTCGTCATCGAGAAGCGATTCATCTGAAAAGGGCGCCTGTTGGCACTATGCGCAACGCACCTGCCGACCCGACAGCCCGGCGATCATTGGCCACCCAGCGCTGTGACATTGGTTACCGGCGCAGGTTCAAATCCCCTGAGCCCGTAGGCTTTTGCGCCATGGCCACCTCCGCCGCCCCCCCGGCGCCTTTGCCGCAACGCAGCCTGCTGGGCTCCGGTGTGGTGCTGCTCGGCGGGCTTGCCCTCAGCCCTGTGGTGGGGCTCGGCCTGTTTGCCCTGCAGGGCGCCAACGCTCTCGAAAGCCTGCGGCTCGGCAGCGAGGGACCACTGCAAGTGGGCAACACCCTGGCGTTGCTAGCCGTGGTGGGGCTGCTGGCGGCATTGCTGGGCACGGGCACCGGCTGGCTCACGGCCCGCTGCCACTTCCCCGGACGGCGTTGGCTGCGCATCGCCCAACTGCTGCCCCTGGCCACCCCCAGCTACCTGCTTGCCGCCACCCTGATCGACCTGGGCAGCCGCCTGGGCATGCGGGTGCACGGCTTCCTTCCCACATGCGTGGTGCTGGTGCTGAGCACCTACAGCTACGTGTTCCTGCTCTCCACCGAGAGCTTTTCGGTGAGCGGCCGACGCCAAATGGAGGCCTGCCGCAGCCTCGGGGTGGGCCCCTGGGGCAGCTTCCGGCGCGTGGCCCTGCCCATGGCCCTGCCCGCCATCGGCGCCGGCATGGCCCTGGGGGGCATGGAGGTGGTGAACGAGCTCGGTGCGGTGGAGCTGCTGGGGGTGCCCACCCTCTCGGGCGGCATCCTGATGCGCTGGCAGCAGGAGGGCGACCCCCAGGCCGCCGTGGCCCTGGCCCTGGTGGCCCTGCTGCTCGTGGCGTTGCTGGTGGGGGCGGAGCGCAGCCTGCGGCGCCGCAGCCGCTGCTGGAACCTGGGCAACGACGGCCAGGCCGATCAGGCCTGGAGCCTGCGGGGGCCGCGCCGTTGGCTCAGCCAACTGCTCTGCCTGCTGCCGCCCCTGCTCAGCCTGGGCCTGCCGCTGCTGTGGAGCGCCCTCAGCTGGGATCAACTGCAAGCAGAAAACCCCCTCGACCTGCTCAGCCTCAGCGGCCGCAGCTTCGGGTTGGCGCTGCTGGCGGCGGCAATCACGGTGGCGGCGGGGCTGGTGCTGGCCATCGCCAAGCGCTGGCTGCCCAACCTCTTGCTGCAACGGCTCAGCTTTGTGGCGGGCCTTGGCTACGCCGTGCCGGGCACGGTGCTGGCCCTGGCGCTGATGTTGATCGGCGGCCCGCTGGCCCTGGCGCCGCTGCTGCTGTTGGTGTGGGGCTACGGCGACCGGTTTCTGGCGGTGGCCAAGGGCGGCCTCGACGCCGCGCTCGAGCGCATTCCCCCCAGCGTCGATGAGGCCGCCACCTCCCTGGGGCAGAGCTGGATCGGGGTGCTGCGGCGGGTGCACCTGCCCTTGCTGCGGGGTCCGCTGCTGGTGGGGGGCCTGCTGGTGTTTGTGGACACGGTGAAGGAACTGCCGCTCACCTTTGCGCTGCGGCCGTTCGATTTCGACACCCTGGCGGTGCGGGTTTACCAGTACGCCAGCGACGAGCGGCTGGGGGCCGCCCTGCTGCCGGCCCTGCTGATCCTGGGGCTGGGGCTGATCGCCGCCATGGCCCTGGTGCCCAACCTGGAGCGGCTGGAGCGGCGCTAACGGCGGGCGACCACCGCCCGATCGATCAGCTGGCCCTTGCTATCCCAGGCGGCCACCGTGAGCTCCTTGGGCCCCGCTTCGATCTCCGCGAAGCTGTAGGTGCTGATGGCGCGGGCACTCTGGTCGGTGGGAAGGATGGGGCGCAGCGAAGCGCCGCCACCGCCCACCACCAGGTAGGTGATGCCGTCGATAGGGCGGCTGCGCTCGT
>JBIKKZ010000240.1:0-2854 GCA_044360095.1 Vulcanococcus sp.
GGTCTCCACCACCACCAGGTTGTCTACCCCCAGCCCCACCACCAGCCGGTGCTCGCTGCGCAGGTAGCAGTTGCGGCTGGCCTCGCTGATCACCCGGCCCCGCAGCACGTTGCCGTCGGGGTTTTGGTCGGCCGTTTCCCACAGGGCACTCCAGCTGCCCACATCGCTCCAGCCCGCCTCCAGGGGCAACACGGCCCCGCGGTCGGTGCGCTCCATCACGGCCACGTCGATGGCCACGTTGGGGCAGCGGGCGAAGGCTTCCCGCTCCAGGCGGCGAAATTCCAGGTCGGCGGTTTCGTGGGCGAGGGCCGAGCGGCAGGCGGCGAGCACCTCCGGGGCTAGCCGTTCCAGGTCGCCCACGATGGCGCTGGCCCGAAACAGGAACATGCCGCTGTTCCAGGTGAAGCGGCCGGTGGCCAGAAACTGCTCCGCCGTGGCCCGGTTGGGCTTCTCCACGAAGCGGGCGATGGGCACCGGCGTTGCCGCCAGGGCTTGGGCCGCCTCGATGTAGCCGTAGCCAGTTTCCGGCGCGGTGGGCACGATGCCGAAGGTGATCAGTTGGCCCGCTTCAGCGGCACTGCGGCCCGCCTCCACGGTGCGGCGGAAGGCGCCGGCATCACGAATCACGTGGTCGGCCGCCAGCACCAGCAGCAGGGGGTCGTCGCCATGGGCCATGGCCTGCAGGGCCGCCACCGCCACCGCCGGTGCGGTGTTGCGCCCCATGGGCTCCAGCAGGATGCCGGCCGGCTCCACGCCGATCTGCCGCATCTGCTCGGCCACGATGAAGCGGTGGTCTTCGTTGCAGATCAGCAGCGGGGCGTGCAGCTCGCTGATGCCCTCCAACCGTTGAACGGTTTGTTGCAGCAGGGTGTCCTCACCATCGCCCGCCAGGGCCCAGTACTGCTTGGGATAGCTGGCTCGCGACAGGGGCCACAGCCGCGTGCCGGTGCCACCGCAGAGGATCACAGGAACCAGGGCTGTCATGGCGGCGGCTCGGATGCGAACCATTCCAGCTCAGATCGTGCCGGTGCGAAAGCGGCAGGGCTGTCTCTGCGCGGCCCGTTCGGGGCTGGCCTATGCCTCCGCGGCACTGTCCAGGGTCTGACTAACCCTGGTCAGACCCCGGAGAGCGTTCATCCGCGCCATCCGCCAGCTCCAGCAACCCTGGCGGCGGCGTGATGCCGATCCAGCCCTGCTCCAGCTCCACCTGGGGCACGATCGCCTCCACGAAGGGGATCCACAGGGTTTTGCCGGTGCCGCTGAGCTCCACCTCCAACAGGTCGTTGCCGGCATGGATCAGGTCTTTCACGGTGCCGATGGCACTGCCATCTCCGAGTCGCACCTCCAGCCCCACCAGATCCAGCAGGTGGATCTCCCCGGGGGCGAGATTGGGGCGATCGGTGGCGGGCACCAGCAGCTCCTGCCCCACGAGCGCTTCAGCGGCGTTGCGGTTGTGGATCCCTTCCAGCCGAATCACAAACAGGGATTTGCCCGGCAGTTGGCGGCCGTGGGTCAGGGTCACCGCCTGGGGTTCGGCCTCAGCCCCGGAGCCGGCCCTGGGTCCTGCCGTTTTGCGCAGCCAGCGGGGGCCGGGTTGGGTGAAGCGCTCGGGGAAATCGCTCATCGGGTTCACCCGCAGCTCCCCCGCCAGCCCCTGGGCCGCCACGATCCGCCCCACTACTAGCAGCTCCATGCCCCACCATTGCCCGCCTGCCTCGATAATGGCCTGACGCCTTTCGCCCGCCATGGCCGACAGTCTGCCGATCCTGCCCGGCTCCACCGTGGTGGTCTGCGATGCCACCTCGATCTACAACGGCTACCAGGGCTTTGTGCAGCGCATCAGCGGCCGCTCGGCGGCGGTGCTGTTTGAAGGCGGCAACTGGGACAAGCTGGTGACCCTGCCCCTCAGCCGTCTGCAGCAGGTTTGAGGGCCTCGATCTGACCGAGGGCTTCGCGGGCCGCGGCCTGTTCCGCCTGGCGCCTGGAGCCACCCCACCCGGACCCCAGCAGCTCCATCCCCAGCAGCACCTGGCAGTGGAACCGTTTCGGGTCGCCATGCACGCTGCTGCATTCGTCGCAGTGGTAGCGGGGCAGGCCGAGCCCTTCACCCTGGCTCCACTCCTGCAGGGCCGATTTCCAGTTGTGGCGGTGGGGGTCGTCCTGCAACTCCTGCAGGCTGCGGTGCCAGTGGGGGTCGAGCCAGTGGCGCACCGGGCTGAGGTCACCCCAGATTCGGTAAAGGGCGCCGATGACCGCTTCACAGGCCTCCGCCCGCAGGGTGGCGCGGCCCGTGGCGTCGCCGGCGGCCACCGGGCCGATGCGCAACAGATCCTCGATCCCGCACTGTTGCCCCAGCTCCGCCAGCCAGCGGTCGCTCACCAGCTGGGCCCGCAGGGCCGATTGCTGGCCCACGCTGAGGGTGCTGCGCTGCTCCGCCAGACATTCCGAGGCCGCCAGCCGCAGCACCGCATCCCCCAGGAACTCCAGCCGCTCGTGGTTGCGGGCCAGGCCGGCGGAGGTGTGGGTGAGGGCCTCATCCAGCGGGGCCAGATCGCCGTCCGCCGGCAGCTCCAGCCCCAGGTGCGTCAGGAAGTTGAGCAGCTGTTGGCGGCGAGCGTCGTCCATCACATGGGCCAATGGGGTGAAAGCAGGACGTAAGCCGGGTTCTGTTCGCCGGAGCGGCCGAGGCCGGTCCGGGGGGTGATCATCTGTCTGGGACCGCCGTTGCCGACGGCCTCGAGCGGCGCGCTTGAGTCGGGACGGGTGTCATGGCCAACCGTTGTCCCTGGGCCTTGCTCCCAGCCGGGGTTTACCGAGCCAGCACCTCTCGATGCTGCTGGTGCGCTCTTACCGC
>JBIKKZ010000241.1:0-2832 GCA_044360095.1 Vulcanococcus sp.
GCCCCCTCCAGCAGGCCCGCCAGGGCCTGGCCCAAGCCACCCTGCGGCAGCTGGAACGCCAGGGCGACAGCCGCAGCCCCGGTGTGTTGCAGCTCAACCTCAGCCAGGCCAGCGGCGTCAGTTTCAGCAGCGAGGCCGGCCCCCGCAGCAGCCTCAAGGGGGCCCAGGGGGAATTGGTGCTGCAACTGCAGCCGCCCCTGCAGTTGGCGATCACCCCGCCCCCCAAGCCGGGCGAGGTGCTGTGGAACGGCCAACCCCTACCCGCCCTCGACAAGCAACCCGGCCGCTACCGCCTGCCGGCCGTCAGCGCCCGTGACGCTGCGCCAGTTCCCCCAGCCCCTTCAGCGGCCCCCTGAGCGCATCGAGCCCACCCCGCAGCCGCCAGCTCCAGTTGCCCTGGCTGGTGCCGGGGGTGTTGAAGCGGGCCTCATCCCCCAGCTCCAGCAGATCCTGCAGGGGCACCACGGCCCAGTCGGCACGGGAGCGCAGGGCCAACTCCAGCAGTTGCCAGCCGGGGGCCTGCACCGGCGCCCCGATGCAGGCCTGCACCTGCTGGCGCTGGTCCTCCGGCAGCCCCTGCCACCAGCCAACGCAGGTGGCGTTGTCGTGGGTGCCGGTGTACACGAGCCAATGGCTGCCTTGGAAGTTGTCCGGCAGGTAGGGGTTGTCGGCGTTGCCGTCGAAGGCGAACTGCAGGATCTTCATCCCCGGCAGCGCGAAGCCATCCCGCAGGCGCTCCACCGCCGGGGTGATCACCCCCAGGTCTTCGGCGATCAACGGCAACGGCTCGCTGCCGCGGGCGCGCGCCAGGCGACGCCGCAGCTTGCGCAGCAGGCTCCAGCCGGGCGACGGCCTCCACACCCCGTGCTCGGCGGTGCTGTCGCCCCCCGGCACACACCAGGCGGCCTCCAGGGCGCGGAAGTGGTCGAGGCGCAGCAGGTCGAACAGCTCCAGCTGCCGCTGCAGGCGCCGCAGCCACCAGCGGAAGCGGGTGAGCCGGTGCAGCGGCCAGCGGTACACCGGTGTGCCCCACAGCTGCCCCGTGGCGGAGAAGTAATCGGGCGGCACCCCGCTCTGCTGGCGCAGGCGGCCGCCGGCGGTGGTGGAGAACAGGCGCCGGTGGCTCCACACATCAGCGCTGTCGTGGGCCACATAAAAGGGCAGATCACCGATCACCTGCACGCCCCGCCGGCGGGCGTGGTCGAGCAGGGCCTGCCATTGCCGCTGCAGTTGCCACTGCAGCAGCGCCTCCTGCAACAGGGCCGGCGCCTGCTGGCGGTCGAGCTGGCGCAGGGCGCCTCGGTGGCGGCGGGCCAGGGGGGCCGGCCACTGCCACCAGGGTTCACCGGAGCGCTGCTGGCGCAGCACCGTGAAGCGGCAATGGTCCACCAGCCAGTCCGCCTGGCGGTGACGCCAGAGCTCAAAGGCCCCCTGCACCGCCTCCGGCCAGTGGGGTTGGCGCTGCAGCAACAGCCCCGCCAGGGCCTGGGAGCGGGCGGCGGCCAGGGTCAGATCAAAGCCATCGGCGCCGGGGGGGTGGGGCAACGTCTCCAGGTCGGAGGCCTGCAGCAGGCCATCGGCCACCAGCTGGTCGCCATCCAGCAGCCAGGGGTTGAGGGCAAAGCCGCTGGGGGAGCTGTAGGGCGACCCCAGCCCATCGGTGGGGGCCAGCGGCAGCAGCTGCCACGCCTTGATGCCCTGGTCGGCGAGGGCGTCGATCCAGCCGTGGGCCACCGCCCCAAAACTGCCGCAGCCCGGCGGTCCCGGCAGGGCCGTGGGGTGCAGCAGCACACCGGCGCGCCTCACGCGGCGGGCAGCCGGTAGCGGCTGATGATCCGTTGGGCGAAGGCGGGGATGTGGGCCTCCACCTTCTCGGGGTGGTTGCGCCGCAGCCACAGGGCATTGCGGGTGAAGTGGGAGTCGATCGAAAAGCGGCCGTACTCCAGGCCCTGGGGGCCGAAGCGCTGCACCACACAGCCGATCAAATTGGCCAACCAGAGCGGCAGCTTCACCGCCTTGTCGTAGGCCTCGATGCCCTGCTGCACGGCAGCCTGGCGGTTGCCGCGGGAGGTCACCGGCGCCACCTCCAGTTCGGCCTCCACCAGATCGAGCAGCTCCTGGCCGCGGGGGTTGCGCACGGTGAGCCATTGGCGCCCGAACGTCGCCCCCATGTAACCCACCACCAGGTCGGCGCCGGCATTGGTGTAGTCGAAGCAGCTCAGGCAGCTGGGGGCAAACACATCCTTGAGCTTGGGGGTGTCGAGGCCGAAGAACGGCACCGTCTCCTCACGGCCATCGCTGTGGCGGAAGTGAATGCGGAAGTCCTGCATGAACTCGTAGTGCACCACCGTCTCCGGTGAGCTCACGGTGCTCTCCAGGAAGGTCTGCAGGCCCTGGCGCGACACGTTGTCGACGCAGGGCAGCCCCAGCACATACAGCTGATCCAGCGGCAGGGTGGGCTCTACGGCCCGCAGGGCCTGCACCTGGCAGCCCACTCCGATGGCCAGCAGCCGGCGGATGCCGCTGCCCGGCAACTGCTCCAGCACCTCCAAATTGGGCGACAGGGTGGGTTTGTTGACCCGGGCGCTGAGCACCTCCTCGGGGGTGCGGGCCAGGCGGGGCACCGGCGTGAAGCGGTCCTCCTCGCTCTGCCCCACGCAGAGCACCGCATCCACCAGGCCGGTTTCGAGGGCGCGCACACCGATGCGGCTCACAATGCCCGTCCACTGGGCGCCGGCGATGGGCTGCCGCAGGCGGGAGGTGAGCATCCGCTGCTGCACCCCGAAATAGAGCTCGTCCTCGTTGTCGAGGTCGCGGCTGCGGCCGTGGGCC
>JBIKKZ010000044.1:0-9093 GCA_044360095.1 Vulcanococcus sp.
TGGGGCGGTTGATCGAGCGGGCCGACAAAACCACCCGCATCCTCGATGTGAAGTACTTCCTGCTGCTGCCAAGCCCCGAGGAGGTGGGCGGCGTGTTGGATGAACTGCAGTGGATTTCCCTGCTGCGCAGCGCCGGGGCTTATCAGATGTTCCGCCAGTCGCAGCTGGGGGTGATCACCCCCAAGGCGGTGGCGGCCTTCCTGCTGCTGGATCCGGCTTTCCCCCGCTCGGTGCGCTACTGCATGGAGCGCATCCACGAAACGCTGAAGCTGGTGGGGGGCAGCTCCGTGCCCGGCGCCCCGGACGACCTCGAATGCCTCAGCGGCCTCACCCTGGCCCGCTGGAGCTACACCGGCATCGATGAGCTGATCAGCGGCGGCTTGCATGAAGCCATCGACGCGTTGCAGAGCGATCTCAATAACCTGCATGGTCTGATCCATGCCCGCTACTTCGTGTTGCCGGGCCTGGCCGAGCCCGTTGTTGTTTCCAGCCCGGACCTGGCATGCGCGCCCGCCTGATCCACCGCTTCGATTACCGCTACAGCAAGCCGGTGCAGCTCGGGCCGCACCGCTTCTGCCTGCGGCCGCGGCCCCATGGCTTCCAGCGCCTGCTCGACTTCCGCCTCGAGATCAGCCCCGACCCCAGCCAGCTCTACGAGCTGATGGCCGCCGGTGGCGACACGATCACCCGGGCGCGCTTCCTGGGCGACACCGAGGCCTTCCACGTGGTGGCCACCAGCGAGGTGGAAACCCTCTCGCCGCCCCTGATCGAAGCCTGCCTGGATGAGCAGATGGCGCAGCTGCCGGTGGCCATCGGCAAGCTCAACCCCGACCTGCTCAGCAACCTGCAGGGCTGGCTGCCCAACGGCCAGCACGATGCCGCCGCCGCCGACCTGGCCCAGGAGGCGCTGATCGGCAGCGACGGCCGCAGCCTCAACTTCCTGCAACAGCTGATCGAAATCATCCAAGACCGGGTGAAGTACACCCAGCGCCATGTGGGCCCCGCCTGGCCCGCCGGCCGCACCCTCAAGGAGCGGGTGGGCTCCTGCCGCGACCTGGCGATGCTGATGATCGAATGCTGCCGCAGCCTGGGGCTGCCGGCCCGCTTCGTGAGCGGCTACCACCTGGTGGATCCGGCCCCCGAGCGCTACGACCTGCACGCCTGGGCCGAGGTGTACCTGCAGGGGGCCGGCTGGCGCGGCTTCGACCCCAGCGGCAAGGGGGCGGTGGACGACCGCTATATCCCCGTGGCCACCTCCTCCCGCTCCGATCTCACCGCCGCCGTGAGCGGCACCTTCTCCGGCCCGCCGGGGGTGGAGAGCAAGCTCGACTGGTCGATCAACGCCGAGATCCTGAGCGGCTCCAGCAACTCCGCCCGGCTCTAGCCATGCCCCCCCTGCCCGCCGCCTTCAACAGCACGGCCGCGGCGGTTGAGGAGCGGCTTGGGCGGGCCGGCATCGCGCTCACCATGGGCGGCGAGCCCACCCTGGTGCCCGTTGATCCCCAGGGGGCCGAGTGGAGCGTGGCGGCCGATGGCCCCACCAAACTGCCCTTGGCGCGGGCCCTGGCGGCGGAGCTGCAACGGCGCGCCTGGCCCGGCAGCTTGCTGCTGTTCTGTCCGGGCAAGCGTTACGACGGCGAGGTGAACCCCCGCTGGGCCCTGCGGCTGATCACTGGCCGCGACGGCGAGCCGCTGCTGCCCTGGCCCGATCGCCCTGGGGCACCACGGCCCAGCGCCAGCCAAGCCCTGGCGCTGCTGCAGGCCATCGGCACCGGCCTGGTGGGCGACACGGTGCAGCCGCTGCCCCTGCGGGATCCGCTGGCGCCGGAGCGGCGGGTTTGGGCCCTGCCCCTGAGCTGCGAGCAGGGCCGCTGGCGGTCGGTGCCGTGGGCCCTGGCCGACGAGCTGCGGCAACTCAGCGGCGCCCCGGGCCCGGCGGGGCTGCGGCTGCCACTGGAGCACTTCCCCGAGGGGGCCCTGCGGCAGGTGCTCACCCTGGAACTGGATCCGCAGGGCTGGGGGCTGTTTCTGCCGCCCCTGGAGCGCCAGCCCCTGGAGCAGCTGCTGGGGCTGATCGCCCGGCACGCCCAGGCCTGGCGGCCGCCGCAGCTGAGCGGCCTGCTGCCGGTGGATGCGGCCGACCATTGGCGCGTGCTGGGGCTCACCGCCGATCCCGGCGTGCTGGAAATCAATCTGCCGGTGTGCCACAGCTGGCAGGAGTACGCCGGCTGGATGGCGCTGCTGGAGCAGGCCGGAGCGGCGGTGGGGCTGCGCAGCTGGAAGCAACAGGGGGATCGCACGGAGGGCACCGGCGGCGGCAACCACCTGCTGCTGGGGGGCCCCAACCTGGAGCAGCACCCCTTCTTCAGCCAGCCCGCCTGGCTGGTGGCGGTGCTGCGCTACTGGCAGCACCACCCCTGCCTGGCCTATCTGTTCAGCGGCCGCAGCGTGGGCCCGGCCTCCCAGGCACCCAGGCCCGATGAGGGCAGCGCCGCATGGCTGGATCTGGAGCTGGCGCACCGCACCCTTGCCCAGCTGCCACCGGGGGATCAGCGGGTGGCCATCGGCGAAACCCTGCGGCACCTGCACGCCGACCGCAGCGGCAACACCCACCGCAGCGAGATCAGCCTCGACAAGTTCTGGAACCCCGCCTGGACCGCCGGCTGCCAGGGGCTGCTGGAATTCCGGGCCCTGGAATCCATGCCCGACCACCACTGGAGCAACGCCGTCGCGCTGCTGTTCCGGGCCCTGGTGGTGCGGCTGCTGGATGCGGATCTGCGGCCCAGCGGCCTGCGCCCCTGGGGGGATCGGCTGCACGACCGGGCCCTGCTGCCCAGCCAGCTGTGGGCCGATCTGGAGCGGGTGCTGGCCGACCTGGCGGCGGCCGGGCTGCCCCTCGATCCCGAACCGTTCCGGGCCATCTGGGCCTGGCGCTTCCCGGAGCTGCTGCACTGGCAGCAGGGGGAGGCAGAACTCAGCATCCGCCAGGCGCTGGAGCCCTGGCCGCTGCTCTGCGACACACCGGTGGAGGGGGGCAGCACCAGCCGCTTTGTGGACAGCTCCCTGCGGCGCTTCGAACTGATCGGCTCGGCAGCCCTGCGGCAGCGCTACGGCCTGCGGCTGCAGGGAAGGGAGTTGCGCTGGCCCACCGATCCCGAGCAACCGCTGGCGGTGCGGTACCGCCAGGAGGCCCTGTTCCCCTGCCTTCACCCCTGCCTGCCGGTGCACGTGCCCCTCAGCCTGGAGCTGCTGGAGGGGGAGCGGCCAGTGGCCCACTGGCGACTGCAGAGCGAGTCCACAGGTTTTGAGCCGCTCACGGCCACGGCGCCCGCACCCGCCACGGCGCCGCCGCCGGCCACTGCGCTCCAGGCCGCCGGGGAGCATTGCAGCACAGTGGATTTGCGCCTCTGAGCGGGCTCAAATCGGAAGCAAACCGGCAGCCCGATTCAGCATTGCTTCAACAGGCTCAAGATTGTTTGCGTGGGCAAAGCCACACAGGCCCGAGGGCAACCCACGGGCGTAGAACCAATTCAGTACGGAGCGAAATCCATGGGCGGTCAGCTTCATCTGGTGGGCATCACAGGGGATGGATGCCGGATCGCCCGGGACGGCGCCGGGGGCTACGTGGTGAACCACGAGCAGGCCGATGGCACCTGGGAACGGGTGGCCAACCTGCCCGCGGCCTACGCCGTGTGCGAGCGCTTCAACCAACGGGAGAGCATGGCCCTGCCGCGCTGGCGCCAGCAGGCCTGAACCACCCGCCCGGGGATTACCAGCTCACGCCGTGCAGCTTCGGCAGCGGCGCCGTTTTGAAGGTGGTGGCAAACAGCCGCGGAATCCGGCGGCTGTTGTACACGCGGAATTCCCGCAGCACGCTGGCGCCCTGCTCACGCACCGCCTGGTTGAGCACCACCGAGCCGTCGGGGTCCGAGACCGAACGGTGGAACGTGCCGGGGGGGATGCGCAGGATGTCGCCGCCGGTGTCCAGCCGAACGATGTGATACGGGTAATTCCAGCCGAAGTTCACCAGGTAGAACGTGCGGCCTCCGTGCAGCGCCAACAGGTTGTCCTCCTGGTGGGGGTGCAGATAAAACTGCCAGGCTCCGGTCTTCTCCTCATCGGGGGGGCTGACGGCCGGGCCGGAGTGAATCACCAGATCGCGGGCGTTGGACTCGGCGACCGTGATGTCGAAAAAACGAACGGCGGGGGTATCGCGGAACTTCTCGTAGGGAATCAGCTCAAACATCGGAGCCCGGCTGCCGGGCCCCTGGGATCGGCTTTCGTGCTGCAGGGCGTCCTGCTGAACGGGGAGGCTGACCATGGCAAGGGGTGGCCCGGGGAGGGCCGGAGCAATGGGCCAATGAACCGCATCGGCGGGCGCGCAAAGGTTCGCATCACTACGCAACCAACCGTTGCGTGGGCCAGTGATTCAGGTGGTTTGGCAATCGGTAGCGAGAGCTACGGCTCGGGTGCTCCAAGCAGGGGGATCGGCATCTCCACCGCCGCTGGCTCGGGGGCGCAGCTCGCCACCCGCTGATTCACCACCTCGCCAATCACCACAATGGAAGGGGAGGCCAACGCCGCCCCAACCACCGCCTGAGCCAAGCCCTGGAGGTCTGCCACCACACTCCGCTGACCGCGCACGGTGCCCTGTTGCACGGCCGCCGCCGGGGTGGTGGGCGCCAGGCCACCGGCCATCAGCTCCTCGCAGATGTGGGCCAGGTTGTGCAGTCCCATGTAGATCACCAGCCCATCGCTGCTGCGGGCCAGGCCTCGCCAATCAACGCCCGGGCGGCGTTTGTCGATCTCCTCATGGCCGGTCACGAAGGTCACCGAACTGCCGGCTCGCCGATGGGTCACCGGAATTCCGAGATAGGCCGGTGCCGCAATGCCTGCCGTGACACCGGGCACCACCTCCACCGCAACACCATGGCGCTCCAGATGGGCCGCCTCCTCGCCGCCACGACCAAACAGGAAGGGGTCACCCCCCTTCAGCCGGACCACACAGTGATGGCGGGCAGCCAACTCCACCAACACCGCATTGGTGGAGGGCTGGGGCACCGAGTGATGGCCGCGCCGCTTGCCCACGAAATGGCGTTCCGCCGCCGCAGGCACGAGGTTCAACACCTCATGGGGCACCAAGGAGTCGTACACCAGCGCATCGCACTGCCGCAGCAGGCGTACCGCCTTGACCGTGAGCAGATCGGGGTCGCCGGGGCCAGCCCCCACCAGGTAGACGGTGCCCAATGGACGCCCACTCATGGCTGCCCCCCCAACACCTGCATCAGGCAGTCGCGGAAGCGAGCCCGTTGCAGCAGTGGGGGCCCCACCACGTTCGCCAGCTCATCCGTGAGCCGATTGGCGGCCAGAGCCATGGGCAAAGCAGGGGAGCGCAGGGTCTGGCGCAGCTCGGCCAGGTGCTCGGCACTGTATGGAGTGGCCTTGCAGCCAAAGCCAGTGCGGGCCTCCAGCAACCTCAGATAGCGCTGCGCCAGAGGCCCATCCAGCGGATGGTGCAGCAACAGGGGCGCCGCGGTGAAGCCCTCCGCCGCTGGCCCTTGCGCCTGCCGCTCCGCCTCGAGGGCATCGAGCCACTGGGGCCATGCCCCCACAAACGGCAAGCGGCGCAGCACCGCCCCGGGTCGAAGAGCCCTGAACTGCCGCACGATCAAGGGGAGGTCGGCTCGAACATGGGCCCCGGGAAGCAGCAGCAATGGGGCGAGCGTGAGCGGCCGTGCCGGATCCAGACGCACCCCAGCCGCATCCTCCAGTTGGGCGGGCAACCCTGCGGTGAGCGGATGCACCAGCACCGGGGCATGGCGGCGTTCGGCCAACCGTTCGGCGAACTGCAGCAGTTCATCCGGCACCACCCCGCCGCTGCGGCCATGCACCAGCAGAAGCATGGCTGTTGCCATCGGCGCCGAGCTCGCCAGGGTGTCATCAGCAAGGGGGTTGAACCATGCTGACGCCTGAGGCGATCGCCCAGCGGCGCCAACGGAAACAGCAGGCTCTCGGGCACGGGGTGCTGCGGTTCCGCGAGCTGATCGCGAAGCTGGGGAGTGGCGAGCGCACCAGCACCGGCCTAAGCCGCACGGAGGCCGAAGAAGCGATGCAGCACCTGCTCACAGGGCAGGTGGACCCTGCCCAGGCGGGCGCTTTTCTGATCGCCCACCGGCTGCGGCGACCCCGCGCCTGCGAAATGGCCGGGATGCTGGATGCCTATCAACGTCAGGGCCCCACGCTCCCCAGCAGCGATCGCCGCGTGGTGAGCTTTGGCACCCCCTTCGACGGCCGCTGCCGCGATGCACCGGTGCTTCCGCTCACGGCACTGCTGCTCTCTGCCGCCGGCCTCGCCGTGGTGCTCCACGGGGGCGATGCCATGCCGGTGAAATACGGGGCAACCCACGCTGAACTGCTCACCGCCCTCGGACTGCCGCTCCAGCAACTGAGCTGGCCCCAGATCAGCAGCCTGTTCCAGCAAGAGGGCCTGGCCCTGCTGCATCAGCCCCGGCATTTTCCGCAGGCTGAAACCCTGATTCCCCTGCGGGAGCGGATCGGCAAACGGCCGCCGGTTGCCACCCTGGAGTTGCTGTGGAGTTGCTGCCACGACCAGCCGCTTCAGGTGAGCGGCTTCGTGCATGCCCCAACCGAGCAGCTGGCGTGGGAGACCTGGGCGCTGCGGGAGCACCAGGAGGCGATGACCGTGAAAGGCCTCGAGGGGGGCGTGGATCTGCCCAACAGTCGCGTCAGCATCGCTGCCCACCACAGGCTGGGGGTCCCCATCGAACGGCTCGTGCTGCAGGCCCGCAACCATGGACTCCGGGCACAGGAGCCTGAGCTCACCACGCTGGCGGCCTGGAGCGATCAAGCCCACGCTGCCCTGGGGGGCGAGGGTCCACTGCTGAAACCGTTGATTTGGAATGGTGGCTTCTACCTCTGGCGCTGCGGCCATCAGGCCACCCTGGAGGGGGCCTTGGGCCAGGCCGAAGCGTTGATCCGCTCCGGCGCCATCGAAGAACAACGGCAACGACTGCGAGGCCGACTGGGGGCATCCCCCGTGGGATCGTGACCCCAATACCGGGCTCGATGCCATGGCCTGGAGCCGCCCCTCCACCTCCCTCTGCGCCTTCGTCACCCTGCTGAACGACCGGCTGGGGGAGAGCATCGTGTTTCCACTGCTGCCCTACCTGCTGGCCAGCTTCACCAGCAATGGCCGCACCCTGGGTCTGTTGGCGGGCAGCTATGCCATCGCCCAGTTCGCCTTCACCCCCCTGATCGGCGCCCTCAGCGATCGCTACGGCCGCCGGCCGGTTATCGCCGGCTGTGTGGCGGGCTCGGTGCTGGGGCTGGGGCTCTTCGCCCTCACCGTGAGCATCAACTGGCAGGCCCTGCCCTGGGCCGCCGGCGGCACCATCCCCCTGGCGCTGCTGTTCGGCGCCCGGCTGGTCGATGGGGTGAGTGGGGGCACCGCCGCCACCGCCGGCGCCGTGCTGGCGGACATCTCCACCCCGGCCAACCGGGCCAAGGCCTTCGGGCTGATTGGCGTGGCCTTCGGGCTGGGGTTCATCCTCGGGCCCGCCTTCGGCGGCCTGTTGGCCGGCATCAACGTGACCCTGCCGGTGTGGGCCGCCACCGGCTTCGCCCTGATGAACCTGCTGCTGGTGCTCACCCTGCTGCCGGAAACGCACCCGCCTGAGGCCCGCCGCCCCTTGCCGCGCAAACGCGATCTCAATCCCCTCAGCGCCCTGCAGCGGGTGTTCACCAACCCCCAGGTGCGGCGCCTCTGCGCCGCATTCTTTTTGTTTTTTCTGGCCTTCAACGGCTTCACCGCCGTGCTGGTGCTCTATTTCAAACAGGCCTTCAACTGGGGGCCGGGGCTGGCCACCACCGCCTTCCTGGTGGTGGGGGTGGTGGCCACGGTGGTGCAGGGGGGGCTGATCGGGCCGCTGGTGGCGCGCGTCGGCGAATGGCGCCTCACCCTGGTGGGCCTGGGCTTCGTGATCGTTGGCTGCCTGCTGATCCCCATGGCCGAGCGCGACAACGCCGCCGCGGTGGTGTTCAGCGCCGTGGCGATTCTGGCCCTGGGCACCGGCCTGGTGACCCCCTGCCTGCGGGCACTGGTGTCGCGCCGGCTCGACGGCGACGGCCAGGGGGCGGCCCTGGGCAGCCTGCAGGGGCTGCAGAGCCTGGGCAGCTTTCTCGGCCCACCCCTGGCGGGCCTGGCCTACGACCTGCTGGGCCAGCGCAGCCCCTTCTGGCTGGGGATCGCGGTGCTCAGTGGCGTGGTGGTGTTGGTGGCCGGCGGACTGCAGGGTGACAGCCAGAACACCAAATCCGCCCCGATCTGATTGCTACCTTGCCCCCCAAAGGGGTGGCATGGCATGGCGGAAATGGTTGTTGCTCCTGAGCACTACATCAACCGGGAGCTGAGCTGGGTTGCCTTCAACCAACGGGTGCTCAGCCAGGCCCTGAGTGAACACACACCGCTGCTGGAGCAGGCGAAATTCAGCGCCATCTTCAGCAACAACCTCGACGAATTTTTCATGGTGCGGGTGGCTTCGCTGAAGTCACAGGTGGAAGCCGGTGTGCAAACCCTCAGCGATGACGGCCTCACCCCCACCCAGCAGTTGGCCCGGGTGCGTGAGGCGCTCCAGCCCCTGCTGGAGCAGCAGCAGGCCCACTACCGCCTCTACCTCAAGCACCAACTGGCGGAGGTGGGGGTGCAGCTGCTCGATTACGCACGCCTCAATGGCAAGCAGCAGCAGTGGGTGAACACCTACTTCCAGAACGCCATCTTCCCGGTGCTCACGCCCCTGGCGGTGGATCCGGCGCACCCCTTTCCCTTCATCAGCAACCTCAGCCTCAACATCGCCGCCCTAATCCGCGACCCCGACAGCGGGCAGCAGCAGTTCGCGCGGGTGAAGGTGCCGCAGAAAAACCTGCCGCGCTTTGTGGAACTGCCGGTGGAACTCAGCGACGACGACCCCAAACCGGTGTACACCGCCGTGCCCCTGGAGCAGGTGGTGTCCTTCAACCTGCAGCTGCTGTTCCCCGGCATGGAGGTGGAGGGCCACTACTTCTTCCGCGTCACCC
>JBIKKZ010000045.1:0-9088 GCA_044360095.1 Vulcanococcus sp.
CACCCTCGAGCAGCCCGCAGGCCACCAATGCCTGTGCCGTGCCGCCGGCAAGCTCACCAAGTTCCGCATCAAACTGTTGGCTGGAGACAAGGTGCTGGTCGAGATCAGCCCCTACGACCTCAGCCGCGGGCGGATCACCTACCGGGAACGCAACGCCGCCGCAGGTGGGCCGCGCCCCGGCGGCAACCGCCCCGGCGGCCCCCGCCGCCGCTGAGCCTCAGCCCACCGGGCTGGCCAGCAGTTGCTCGATGGCCGCGCGGAACTCGCTGCGCTGCTTCACGCCTCGGAACTGCTGCTGCAGTTCCTTGCGGAAAAACAGTTGCACGGTGGGGGTGCCGGTGACGCCAGCCTGCTGGGCGATCTCGGGTTCGGCATCGATGTCGATCTCCACCCCCTGGGCCCGCCCCCCCAGCTCCTCCAGCACCCGCTTGAGCTGCGGCTTGAGCACGTGGCAGGGGCCGCAGGTGGGGGAGGTGTACACCACCAGCAGGGGCCGCTCGCTGTCGTGGTACAGCTTGCGCAGGGCAAAACTGCCCTTCTGCCAGAGGGCTTTGGGGTCGAAGTTGGCTTCATCGCTCACGGCGGTGCGCTGCACCTCGCCCACGGTGGCGGGATCCACCGGGTCCTGGCTCACGGTGACGGCCAGGCCGTGGTGGGTGAGCCAACGCTCCGCCGCCAGGGCCGCCTGGCAGCCGCTGCCGGCGGCGGTGATGCCCTGGCGCCATTCGGCATCGGCCACGTCGCCGGCGGCGTAGACCCCCTCAATGCTGGTGTCCGGCCGTCCGGGCTGGGTGATCAGGTAGCCCTTGGCATCCACCTGCAGCTGGTCGCGCACCAGGCGGGTGTTGGGGGTGTGGCCGATGGCATAAAAGAGGCCGCGGACCGGCAGCTGCTCGCTGGCGCCACCGTCGGGGTCCCCGTTGGGGTCCACCAGTTCGATCGCTTCGAGCCAGTCGCCGCCGCTGCAGTCGCGCACCTGGCGGTTCCAGTGCACCTGGATGGCAGGGTTGGCCAGCACCCGGTCGGCCATGGCTTTGCTGGCCCGAAGCCGATCGGAGCGCACGATCAGGTGCACGCGGCTGCCGTATTTGGTGAGGTACACGGCCTCTTCGCAGGCGGAATCACCGCCACCCACCACCGCCAGCTCCACTTGGCGGAATTGGGGCGTGGCCCCATCGCAGATGGCACAGGCGCTGATGCCCGCATTCCAGAAGCGCGCTTCGCTGGGGAGCCCCAGGCGGTTGGCGCTGGCGCCGGTGGCCAGGATCACGGACTGGGCCTCGATGGTTTGGCCGTCGGCCTCGATCCGGAAAGGACGCTGCGACAGGTCGATGCGCTCAGCGTCGGCCTCCACCAGGCGGGTGCCCCAGCGCACCGCCTGGGCCTTCAGCCGGTCCATCAGCTCCGGGCCGAGGATGCCGTCCGGGAAGCCGGGGAAGTTCTCCACGTGGGTGGTGGTCATCAGCTGGCCACCGGGGATGCCGCCGTCCTGGAAGCCCGTGATCACCACGGGGCGCAGGTTGGCTCGGGCGGCGTAGATGGCGGCGGTGTAGCCGGCGGGGCCGGAGCCCACGATCACCAGGTTTTCGAGCCCCAGATTGTCGGCACCGGCCTGGTCCATGGCTTAAGCGGAGTGACTTCGCTTAAGAGTTTAGGGGTTGCGGGTTCTCGCCGGCGGACAGAGGCGGCTTGGGCTTGAAGAATTGATTTAAATTTCCAGCAGGCCGTCGGGTTTGTTTTCGTGGCTGCTGCTGCGGGGCAGCTGGCTGAAATCCGGCACTATCAGCACTTGCTCGGCCATCAGTTCGGGGTGCTGGTCGATGCAGAGGATCCATTCGCGGAACTCCTCTGTGAGCGCGTAGCTGTCTTCGTAGCGCTCGCGATCATCCAGGCTGGCGATTCGTGCCGCTGCCCAATTGATGGCAACGGTGAGTCTGCGCTGGATTGAACCGTTCATGGATCCTCTAACGGTGCGACGCGTCAACGCCTTGGGGCCACGTTGGACGCCCTAAGGGCGATCCGGGGTGGCGATTCGCACAAATTCGCACTTTTTGCTGCGGCTGAATGTAATTACCGCTGCACAACGAAGTTCGGCAGCTGCGGGCCCCGCATGCGGATCACGGCCCCGGCGCCATCCTCCATGGCCTGCAGCGGCAGTGAGGGGGGCCGCCCGGTTGCGTTCGCCGTTGGCTCCGGCTCCGGCCCCTTCGGACGCAGCACGTAGGGCTCGCTCAGCGACCAGGTGCGGGCGTAGTGCAGCAGCAGCGGATCCGCCGGTGCAAACACATAGGACGGGTGGCGTGGCACCGCCTCCTGGCTGGCCCGCTGGCTGTCCATGCGCACGGCCCGCGTGATCGCCTGCACGAAGCGGGTGCGGGTCACCACCGTGGTGAGGTAAGCCACCACCCGCAGCCGGGGCGCATCGAAGCCTTCGGCGCACATGTCGATGCTCACCAGCCAGTCGGCCTGGCCGGCCTTGAAGGCCTGCATGTGCTCGGCGGCGGCATGGTCTTGGGAGTGCACCAGCAGCACCCGGTCGCCCTGCTCCTCCAGCAGCCCGCACAGGCGCCGGGCATGGGCGATGTCGCGGGCCACCACCAGGCCACCGGCCTCCGGATGCTGGCGGCGCACCACCTCCAACCGCTGCCGGGCATTGAGCAGCAGCCGCAGGGCGATGCTGCTGCTGTCCCCCAGACGGATCGCCCGGCGCAGGTTGCGTGCTCGCCAGCTCTCACGCTGCTCCTGGGAGAGGGGTGAGCGTTCGGTGTCGCCGGGTTGGTCCTGTCGGCCGTGGTCCACCCAGCCATCCTGAAAGCGGAATTCCAGGGGGCGCACGTCGCCGGCGGCGATCAGCTCCCGGGGTTCGATGCTGAGGTCGGGGGCGATCTGCTCCACCCACGCCTCGCCATCGTGAACCTGAATGCGGCGGGCGGCGCAGAAGCCCAGGTTGTCGGCCCGGAAGGGGGTGCCGGTGAGCCCCAACCGCAGCCGTGCCCCGGCGGTGAGGCTGCTGAAGGCATGGCCCCAGGCGGTGGCCTCCGGTTCCTCGGGGTCGAGCCCCAGGTGGTGCACCTCATCGGCGATGGCCAGCCAGGGCTGCCCGGCAGCGGCCTGAAGCTGCGGCAGCAAGGCCTGAAGGTTTCGCCCCGCCGCTTGGTAGGTGATCAGCAGCCCGTCGGCGTCGCCCCAGGGGTCGGCGCGCTCCTCCCCCGGTGGCCACTCCTCGAGCCGCAGCTGCAGGCGCGCGGCGGCCTGCCGCCATTGGCTGGCGATCGAGCTGCGGTGGCAGAACACCAGAAACCGCCGCAGATTCCCCTGGCGTTGCAGGCGCTCAAACCCAAGCAGGGCGCCGAGGGTTTTGCCCGCTCCCGGGCCAGCGTTGATCAACACGTCGTGGCCGCCGGGCCGCTGCAGCCGCCGCTGCAGCAGCTGGATCAGCTGGGTCTGCCAGTGGCGCGGCTGCACGGAGGGCAACGGCCGCTGGGGCCGCCGGGGAACGTGCAGGTCGAACGACAGCGGGGCCATCCCGCCATTTTGTTGCCGAGGATGGAAAAAAGATGAGGAGAATTACCTATTCGCATTCCCGCTGGAGCCCCTACCTTCCGGCCATCACCCCGCTCCAGGGCCACCGCCTTGCCAGCCCATGGATGAGCGTTCTGTCTTTGCCCTCACCCCCGATGAACTGCGGCAGCGCTTTGAGCGCGCCTTTGATCTCGAGTGTGATCTCGATCCGATGATCCTGCGGGCCCGGCTGCTGCGGCAGCGGGGCTCCAACCCCCAGGCCCACTGCTTAGAACAGGAGCTGTTGCCGCTGTTCTGATCGATGCTGCTGGCGGTCAGCGGCGCCTCCGGCAAAACCGGCTGGCGCGTGGTGCAGGAGGCCCTGGAGCGCGGCCACCGGGTGCGTGCCCTGGTGCGGCTCGGCTCGGCTCTTCCCGAAGGGCTTAGCGGCGCTGAGGTGGTGCGCCTGCACCTGGGGGATCGGGACGCCCTCACCGAGGCCCTGCGCGGCTGCGATGCCCTGGTGATCGCCACCGGCGCGCGCCCCAGCGTCGATCTCACCGGCCCGCTGCAGGTGGATGCCTTCGGCGTGCGGCAGCAGATCGAGGCCTGCCGTGGCGCTGGCGTGTCGCGCCTCGTGCTGGTGAGCTCCCTCTGCGCCGGCCTGTGGCGGCACCCGCTCAACCTGTTTGGCTTGATCCTGGTGTGGAAACGCCTGGGGGAGCGCTGGCTGGAGCAGAGCGGCCTGAGCTACACGGTGGTGCGCCCCGGTGGCCTCAAGGAGCAGGAGGAGGATCTGGCGTTGCAGCGTGTGGTGTTCAGCGGCCCCGACCAGCAGCGCGATGGCAGCATTCCGCGCCGCCTGGTGGCCCGGGTGTGCCTCGATGCCCTGGAGGCCCCCGCCAGCGTGGGCCGGATTCTGGAGATCACCAGCCGTTCCGCCGAACCCCAGGCCGGCACCGGTTTGGCGGCCTGGTTGGCCTGAGGTGCGCTGCCACAGGGGTTCGGCGCGGGCGCCCTCCCTAGGATCCGGGCACAGGCCCGCCTGAAACGCCCCGTGAGCACCCCCCACAATGTCTCCATCGTGCTGGGCACCCGGCCCGAGGCGATCAAGCTGGCGCCGGTGATCCAGGCCTTCCGGGCGGCGGACGACATCCACACCCGCGTGGTGCTCACCGGCCAGCACCGCGAGATGGTGACCCAGGTGATGGACCTGTTCGGCCTCCAGGCCGACCACGACCTGGCCCTGATGGCTCCCAAGCAGACCCTGACCCACATCACCTGCGGCGCCCTGCAGGGGCTGCAGGAGGAGTTTGAACGCCACCGGCCCGACCTGGTGCTCGTGCAGGGCGACACCACCACCGCCTTTGCCTCCGCCCTGGCGGCCTTCTACGGCCAGATCCCCGTGGGCCACGTGGAGGCGGGGCTGCGCACCGACGACCTCTTCGACCCCTACCCGGAGGAGGCCAACCGCCGCCTGATCTCCCAGCTGGCGTTGCTGCACTTCGCCCCCACGGAGGTGTCGGCCCGCAACCTGGCGGCCTCCGGGGTGGTGGGAGAAACCCTCACCACGGGCAACACCGTGATCGATGCCCTGTTGCTGATGGCCCAGCAGGCACCACCCCTGCAGATCCCGGGGCTGGATGTAGCGCGGCACCGGCTGCTCCTGGCCACGGTGCACCGCCGCGAAAACTGGGGTGATCGCCTGCAAGACATCGGCCGCGGCTTTCTGGAGGTGCTGGAGTGCTTCCCCGACACGGCCCTGCTGCTGCCGCTGCACCGCAACCCCACGGTGCGCGAACCGCTGCAGGCGCTGCTGGGTAACCACCCACGGGCCTTCCTCACCGAACCGCTCGACTACGACCAGTTGGTGGCGGCCATGCGCGCCGCCACGCTGCTGCTCACCGACTCCGGTGGTCTGCAGGAGGAGGCCCCGGCCCTGGGCAAACCGGTGCTGGTGCTGCGCCGCACCACGGAGCGGCCCGAGGCGGTGGATGCCGGCACCGCCAAGCTGATCGGCACCGACAGCGCCGACATCCTGCGGGAAACGGCCCTGCTGCTGGAGAACAGCGCGGCTTACGAGGCCATGGCCCGGGCCCACAACCCCTTTGGCGATGGCCAGGCCAGCGCCCGCATCCTGGCGTGCTGCCGCCGCTTCCTCAACGGCCGGCGCGCCGCGGCCGGATGAGGTTCAGCTGCCCCCGCGGCGTTTCTTGGCCCAGGGGGGCAGATCCACAAACACGCGGCTGCCGGGCTGGAGGCCGCTGAGGATCTGGGTGTCGCGGCCGCTGCTGGCCCCCAGGCTCACCGCCTGGAAGCGGGGTTGGTTTCCGGGGCCCACCAGCAGCACACCCGGGCGACCTTCTTCGGTGACCACCGCCACCGTGGGCACGAGGGTGCGGGGCGCCAGCACTCCGGTGTTGAAGTCGATGTCGGCGGTCATGCCGATGCGCAATTCCGGTGGCGGTTGCAGCATCTCCAGCTTCACCTCGAAGGAGGTGACGTTGTTGAGCTTCTCGGCCCGCGGCGCGATCTGCCGCACCCGGGCGGCGAAGCGGCGATCGGGGAAGCTGTCCACCCGCACCGCCGCGTTCTGGCCCAAGCGGATGCGGCCGATGTCGCTCTCGGGCACCTTGGCCACCGCTTCGAGGCCTTCCGCCAGCTCCACGATTGAGGAGCTGCTGGCGCCGGCGCTGGCGGAGGCGGCGGTGGTGGGGGTCACGAAGGCGCCGGGGTCGGCGAAGCGCGCGGTGACGACACCGCTGAACGGCGCGCGCACGGTGAGGTAGGCCCGCTCCTTGAGGCGTTGCTCCAGCCGTTGTTGGGCGGCCGCCAGCCCGGCGCGGTCGATGGCGAAGCTGGCTTCGGCGCGGCTGTAGTCCTCCTCGGTGATCACCCCCTGGCGCACCAGGTTGCGGCGGCGGTCCAGCTCACGGCGGCTGCGGTTGAACTGCGCCTGGGCCGACTGCCGCTGGGCCTGCAGTTCTTGGATGCGTTCATCGAGGTCGTCAGAATCCATCAGGGCCAGGGCCTGGCCCGCCCGCACCCGGGCCCCCTCCTCCACAAACAGCTGGCGCAGCACCCCCTGGCGGCGGGGGCTCACGTTCACTTTGCGGTAGGCCATCAGTTCGCCGCTGGCGGTGATCGTGCCCGGCAAGGAGCCCTGGCGGGCCACCACGGTGTATTGGCTCAGGCTGCGCTGCTGGTTGCTCTGGCGGCGGGCCGCCAGCAGGGCGGAGCCGGTGCCCACCAGCAGCACGGTGCCGAGCACCCCGGCCCACAGGCGTTTGCGCCGCAGCCAGGGTTGGCGGCGGATGCGCTGCAGGCGCCGCACGGCGCCTGAACCCTCGCGAGGTGGAGGGGGCTGGAGCATGGCGGTGGAGATGGCGGGGCTGCAGCGGTCCCACCAGTCTTCCTGGTCATCGGTGCCACTGGGGCCCCTGGGCTGGGGGGATCACCGGCAGCCCGTAGATTCCAGCCATGCTCAAAGCCGGAATCGTGGGTCTGCCCAATGTGGGCAAGTCGACCCTGTTCAACGCCCTGGTGGCCAACGCGCAGGCGGAGGCCGCCAACTATCCCTTCTGCACGATCGAGCCCAATTCAGGGGTGGTGGCGGTGCCGGATCCCCGCCTGCAGCAGCTCTCGGACCTGAGCCGCAGCAAGGAGATCATCCCCACCCGCGTGGAGTTTGTGGACATCGCGGGCCTGGTGAAGGGGGCCAGCCAGGGGGAGGGGTTGGGCAACAAGTTTCTGGCCAACATCCGCGAGGTGGACGCCATCGTGCACGTGGTGCGCTGCTTCGAGAACGACGACGTGATCCACGTGAGTGGATCGGTGGGGCCCGCCCGCGATGCTGAGGTGATCAACCTGGAGCTGGGGCTGTCGGATCTGGCCCAGGTGGAGAAGCGGCGTGAGCGCCTCAAGAAGCAGGTGCGCACCAGCAAGGAGGCGCAACTGGAGGATGGGGCCCTCGAGCGGATCCAGGCCGTGCTCGAGCAGGGGGGCGCCGCCCGCAGCGTGGAGATCAGCGATGAGGAGGCGGTTCTGGTGAAGCCCCTGGGGCTGCTCACCGCCAAGCCGATCATCTACGCCACCAACGTGAGCGAAGACGATCTGGCCAGCGGCAATGCCTACACCGAGGAGGTGAAGGCCCTGGCGGCCCGCGAAGGCGCCGAGACCGTGTGCATCTCCGCCCAGGTGGAGGCGGAATTGATTGAACTGCCGGAGGAGGACCGCGCCGAGTTTCTTGCGGGCCTTGGCGTGGAGGAGGGGGGCCTGCAAAGCCTGATCCGCGCCACCTACCGGCTGCTGGGCCTGCGCACCTACTTCACCACCGGCGAGAAGGAAACCCGCGCCTGGACCATCCAGGCCGGCATGACCGCCCCCCAGGCGGCCGGCGTGATCCACACCGATTTCGAGCGGGGCTTCATCCGCGCCCAGACCATCGGCTACCAGCAGTTGCTGGAGGCGGGCTCCCTGGCGGAGGCCCGCACCAAGGGCTGGCTGCGGGCCGAAGGCAAGGAGTATGTGGTGGCTGAGGGGGATGTGATGGAGTTCCTGTTTAACGTCTGAGCCTGCGCCACAATGGCTCCAGATACGCCTGGTTGATGACGGCTCAGCAGCCCGCCGGTGCCCCTGGGGATGCTCCGCAGCAGCACGATTTCGATGTGCAAAAGCAGCTTCACCAGCAGATCCGCAACGACCCCGACTACGACGATTGGGAGTACGGCACCGAGCCCCTGCCCCATGAGGCCTGGGTGGCCCGCCAGGCGGCCAAGGCAGCAGCCCCCGAGGAGGCCGCCAGTTAGCTAGGCCCTATGGGCACGGCGGCCAATCGCCGGCAGCAGCAGCAGGCAGGCGGCGCAGCCCAGGCTGGTGAGCAGCCACAGCGCCACCCCATTTCGCTGGCTGTCCAGCAGCACCCCCGTGACCAGCGGCGCCACCAGGGCACTGAGGGCAAAGCATTGGGAGAACAGCGCCATCGCCAGGCCGCCATGGCCGGCCGGGGTGAGCTCCACCACTGCTTCGGTGGCGATCGGCAGGAAGGCGGCCTCCCCCAGCGCCAGGGGGAACAGCGCCACCAGCACCACCCCCAATCCCGCCTCGCTGAGGGCTGAAAGGGCCAGCAGCCCGGTGCCGAGGCTGAAACACACCAGGCCGATCCCAAGGCCCTGGGCCACGGGACGCCGCGCCAGGGCTTGCCCCACCGGCCATTGCAGCAGCAGCAGCAGCCCCAGATGCAGGCCGATCAACAGGGCACTGATCGCCTCCGGCTGGGCGTCGCGCTCCAGGCCCCCCCGCACCAGATCCAGGGGCAACGCCACCTGCATCAACACCGGGATGGCCGTGGCCACCACCGAGAGCAGAAGCAGCGGCCGCAGCGTCCGCAGCCATCCCCACACCGGTTCAGGGGTCTGCTCCGGCGGCCGAGGCGCGGGGCGGGGTGCCCGCGGCAGCGGCCACCGCCAGATCAGGCCCGCCAACAGCAGCACCGCCGCCATGTCCACCAGGTAGATGCCCCGCAGCAGCCCCGCCTGGGCCAGCAGCGCCCCCGTGAGGGTGCCCGCCGCCACCCCGGCGGCATCGG
>JBIKKZ010000242.1:0-2823 GCA_044360095.1 Vulcanococcus sp.
GGCCTCCGCCTGCTGCTCGCTCTCGGCGCGGATGCAGAGGCGGGAGTCGCCCTCCCGGAAGTGAACGGTGAGTTCGTAGAGATGGAGCACCGGCCGGCCGCGGCGAAGGGCAACCTTCACCAGCTAGCAATGGCTGGCGCCCCTGTCAGCTGAGGGGTGCGATTGCTGCGGATTTGCCTAGGGTTTGACCAGCTGCCCCCGCCTGATGCTGCACGTGCTCAAGTTCAGCTCGGAAGACTGCGGCACCTGCCACCGCATGAGCCATTACGACGCGGCCGTGTGCGACGAGCTGGGCTGCACCTTCGTGAGCGTGATGCTGCAGGACACAGACCTCTACCGCCGCTACCGCAAGGTGCTGCTCGCCCAGTACCCCAACAAGGAGGGCATGGGCTGGCCCACCTACCTGGTGGTGAGCGATCCGGAGGGGGAATTCACCATTCACGGCGAGCTGCGCGGCGGCATGCCCAAGGGCGATTTCCGCAGCCGGCTGTCGGCGTTGCTGCCCGCCTGAGGTCGTCCCGGATGCGGATCATCGCCATCTCCCGCTGAGGTCTTCCCTGTGCGCGCATCCCGCGAGCCTTGGCGTCGCCGATGGCGCCCCGGCGGGTGATCAATGTTGCCGGCCGGCGTGATGGGGCCTGAAGCGCTCCGCCTGGCGCCCTCAGCCTGGCCTGGCGATGGCGTAGCGCTCACCCACCACCGGATCGATTAGCCGGCATCCCTCGGGCAGGCTTGCCGCGGCTTCGCTGGGGCTGCCCTGCTGCCACAGGGCCTTGGTGAGCAGGCCGCTGAAGCGCACGTCGCCGCCGGCGGTGCTGGCCAGCACGGTGTGGGGCTGGAAGCGTTCCAGCAATTGCGGCAACACCTGGGTGCCGCGCACAAAGGCCCCCGCCAGCGGCAGCCCCAGGTCGACCACCGGCGTGATCACCGCATCGAGCCGCTGGGCCGGCAGGTCGGGGGCCAGGTAGCCGTGGGGCTCGAGGTAGAGGCGGCCGCTGGGGTGCTCCAGCAGGTAGCCGTTTTCCACCTGGGGCACCGGTGCGCCGGCGGTGGCGGTGATGCGCAGCTCGCCGAGCCGGTGGCCGTCGCCGTGCTGGAGCGCCTGCACCTGGGTGAACCCCAGGCCCCGCGCCTTGGCGGCGGCGCTGGGGGAGCCCACCACCGGCAGATCGTTGGGCAGCAGCGCCAGGCTGGCGGGGTGGCAATGGTCGTCGAGCCCCTGGGTGAGCAGCAGCAGATCCAGCCCCTCCGGTGCCGGCCGCTCGCAGGGCAGCTCGCCGCGGAAGAACCAGGGGCCAGGCGGGAACTCCAGCGGGCCGGTGAGCCACGGGTCCACCAGCACCCGCAGGCCCCCCAGCTCCAGCAACCAGCCGTTGGCTCCGGTGTAGGTGGCGTGCATGGTGGGGTGGGTGGTTTGGCGGACCCTACTGACTGTTGCTAGAGCGACGGAATGGCCCCGGCCCCCTCCATCCCCGCAACCCCATGGCCCTGAGCGCAATCGAATGCCCCAATGGCGTGTGCCACAGCCACCACGGCGGCCACGCCGTGCAGCGCGAGCAGCTGCGGGCCAGCCTGCGGGCCCATGGCCACAGCTGGTGTGAGCGGCTGGCGGAGCGCGTCTACGAAATCTCCGTGGACAGCTTCAGCCAGGCGGTGATGCCCCACCTGCACCAGGACGGGTGGCAGCGGCGCCACCTCAACTGGGAGTTCAAGCTCCAGGGCGAACCCGCCGAGGTGGAGCGCACCCTGGTGGATGGCGCCCTCAATGCGGTGGAGAGCTTTCTGCACAGCAGCGAGGTGCAGCGGCTGTTTGTGCAGGAGCTGGTGCGCGGCACGGTGGCCGAGAGCGAAAGCGATCCCCTCAGCCGCCAGGGGGTGCGTCAGTTGATTGAGCAGGAACTGCTGGCCTTGCTGCAGGAGCAGCGGGAGGCGTTGGTGGATCGCGTGGCGGAGGGGTTGCTGGAGCAGGCCGATGGCAACTTTGAGCGGGCCCAGCGGGCCGCCAGCGCCGGCATCGAGGAGGTGCAGCACCTGCTCGTGAACCACGCCGAAGCCATGGGCTGAGGCGCAGGGGACCCGCCGCTCAGGAGGCCTTGCGCAGCCGGCCCTGCAGCGCCTGGATCTGCTCCATGCGCAGCCTGATGCCGGTGCAGTCGCGGCATGCGCAGGGGCTGCCCTGCGCATCCGGCTGGTGCAACAACATCGGCAGGATCAGGTCTTCGTCCTCGTAGAAGAGGTTGGGGTTGGAGGGGCCCATCGGAGGTGGAGGTGCAAGCTGCTGAAGCAGCCGTGCGGAGCTTCGTTCTGACAGCGCCAGCGGTGAGTCCCAGGGTTGTCAGACTTTCTTCGGTGTTGGGTGTTCAGATGCTCACGCGTCGGTTGCGTCGGTTGGCGGCCGCCCCTGTGGCGGCTTGGGTGGCGCCGTGGTTGCTGCTGCTCCCCAGCGCTGCCCAGCAGCTGCAGGGGGGCGGCGTGTTTCTGAATCCGCCCTGGCGGGTGGAGCTGATCTCCTACGACAGCACCACCTGGGATCCCCAGCCCGATTACTACTTCACCGTTGAGGTGCCCGCCGATGCCGGCGCCCCCCTGGGCGGGCTCACCATCCAGCAGTCCCGCGGCTCCGATTGGTCGTTTCCCTATTACGTCGATCGCACCTCGGCATTTGTGGGCCGCCCGCGGGCGGAGGGGCGCAAAGTGCCCCTGACGGTGGATTTTCACCAACAGCAGCGGCGCTTCGAGATCCGTTTTGATCCGCCGGTGCCCCCCGGCACCACCGTCACCACGGTGCTCAAGCCCTGGAACAATCCCGACCAGGCCGACACA
>JBIKKZ010000046.1:0-8972 GCA_044360095.1 Vulcanococcus sp.
CCGCTCCAGCGGCGCAGCTGGCCCAGCTCCAAACCGAGGCAATCGAACACCCGGATCACCAGAAAGTCCACCATCTCGTCGAGGCTGGTGGGTTGGTGGTACCAGGCCGGCACCGGCGGCGCCACGCGGGCTCCGGCCTCAGCCAGGGCGGTGAGGTTGCGCAGGTGGATCAGGTTCCAGGGCAGCTCCCGCGGACAGATCACCAGGGGCCGCCCCTCCTTGAGGTGCACATCGGCGGCCCGCTCCAGCAGGTCGGTGGCCACGCCGCTGGCGATGCGGCCCACCGCCCCCATGGAGCAGGGCAGGATCACCATGCCGGCCGTGCGGTGGCTGCCGCTGGCGATGGCTGCCGCCTGGTCGCTCCAGCGGTGGCAGCGCAGGGTGCCCGCCTGGGTGCCGGTCTGCTCGCGCCAGAACTGATGCTGCGCGTCGGGGTCCGCCGGCACCTTGATGCCCAGCTCCGCCATCCACACCAGGATGGCGCCGCGGCTCACCACCAGATCCACGGTTTCGCCGGCCTCCAGCAACAGCTGCAGGGCCCGCAGCGCCAGGGGTTGGGCGCTGGCGCCGGAGATCCCCAGCACGATCGGCAAACGCGGTGGGCTGGCCATGGATCAGCCGTCGTCGTCGGGGCTGTCGCTGTCGCGGCTGTCGGCGTCGGTGTCCGGGGCGCTGCGGCGGTCGCGGGGCTCCGGCACGTACTCCTCGTAGCCCTCGGGCAGCACCACCGCCAGATCGATCTGGTGGCGCAGCACATCCACCTTCTGGATGATGACCTCCACGGCGTCGCCCAGCATGTAGTTGCGGCGGTTTTTGCGGCCCACCAGCCGGTTCTGGCGCGAGCGGTATTCGTACCAGTCGTCCTTGAGGGAGCTCACGTGCACCAGCCCCTCCACCTGGGAGGGGGGCACCTCCACGAAGAAGCCGTAGCTCTGCACGCCGCTGATCACGCCGGTGAGGGTCTGCCCCACCAGCGGTTCGGCCTGGCGGGCCTGGGCCATGGCCAGGGCGTCGTTGCGCAGCTCACTGACAAAGCGGGAACGGCCGTTGAGGCGGTGCAGCAGCGTGGCGTTGCGACCCTCCTCCAGCGGGGCCAGCTGGCCGGGGCTGAGCAGGGGCCAGTCGATCACCCCGTGGCTGCTGTCGCCGGCGATGTCCACCCGGGTTTTGTGGCGCACGGAGGGGCGGTCCTTGCCCTCGCCGAGCAGCAGCACCAGCAGGTGTTGGTTCCACAGGTCGGCGTAGTGCAGGGCGGGGCAGCACCAGGGGGCGAAGCCCACCGTTTCGCCGGCCACGGTGTTGGGGCCAGGCTCGGTGGCCAGGCTCACGGGCTTGATGGGATCGCGCAGCTGCTGCTGCAGCACCCGGCTGCGGTCGCTGGCGGCGAAGGCGCTGGCCAGGTCCTGGGCGCTGGCGTTGCCGTCGTCGGCCAGCTCCAGGGGAATTTCCAGGGCCAGGGCCGCCTTGGCCACGTCGTTGAGGTCCTCGGCGTCGGGGGCGGGGTTGTGGGCGTACAGGGCCGGCAGCTCCAGGGCGGCGCAGTGGCGCCCCAGGGCGCGGTGGGCGGTGAGCACCAGCTCCCTCAGCAGGCCAGCGCTGCTCTGGGCCGGATCCTGCAGCACCAGCCAGCCCTCGCGGGTTTCATCCGGTTCGGGGATCGCCAGGTCGCCCAGGCCGTCGATGGCGGGCATGGCGAGGTCGAGGTCGATGGAACCGGCCTGCAGGCGCCGTTGGCGCAGGGTCTGGGCCAGGGCGATCAACCCCTCCAGCAGGGGCAGTTGATCCTTGATGGCCTTGAGGGCGGCGGGGGTGGTGCGGGCCTTCGGTTTGCGCTCCGCCAGGGCCTGCAGGGCCTTGGCATCGGCGGCGGCATCCACCTGCACCGTGCTGCGGCAGAAGCGGTAGTGCTGCAGCTCACCGTCCGGGCTGAGCTCCAGCAGCACCGAGAGGGCGGCGGTGGCGGTGCCCGGCTTGAAGGTGGCGGCCTTGGTGAGGGCCGGGGTCAACAGGGGCAGCCAGCTGCTGCCCAGGCAGAGGCTTTCACCCTGCTCCCGCAGAAACAGATCCAGGGGGCTGCCGAAGCCGATGCGCTCGGCGATGGCGGGGGCGTGCACCCAGAGGCGATGGCCGGCCTCGCCGCTCTCCAGCGACACCGCCGGCAGCAGGGGCGCCTCGGCGCCGCTCCAGAGCTCGAGCCCCAGGGTGGGCAGGGCCGTGAGGTCGTCGCGCTCCTTGGTGTTCGGGCTTTTGAGGGTGGCTTTGGGGGCGGCCGGCTGCTCCCGCAGGCCGTGTTTGGTGAGCAGCAGATCCAGGTCCGCCGCGGGGCCGGCGTTCACCGCCAGGCTGCGGGCCACGTGGCCCTGGGGTGCCAGCTGGCCCACCGGGTAGCGGTCGACCCGCACCTCCACCACCGCCTCTTCGGCGGGCTGCAGGTATTGGCTGTCGCCGCTGGGCAATTCGATGCTGGTGAGCAGGCGGTCGTCGAGGGGCACCGCCACCAGCCGCTCCTGCTGCTGCTCCACGTGGGCCAGCAGGCTGGTGGTGTGGCGCTCGAGGATGCACTGCACGCCCCCTTCGGGGGAGCGGCGCCGGCCCCCATCGCGGGTGATGCGCACCAGCACCCGATCGCCATTCCAGGCGTGGTTGAGCTGGTTGTCGCGGATGTAGATGTCTTCGCCGCCGTCGTCGCGCAGGGCGAAGCAGAAGCCCTTGCTGCTGCAGCGCAGGCGCGCCTCGATCAAGCCGCCGTCCTCCACGCGGCTGATGCCCTGCTCGTCCTCCGCGAGCACCCCTGTTTTCACCAGGGCGCTGAGGGCGATGCGCAGGTGCTCCTTGTCGGCCTTGGCGCTGAGGCCGAGGGCTTTCTCGAGTTTGCTGATGCTCAGCGGCTCGGCTGCGGGCAGCTGGTCGATCAGGGCGGCGACCGTGAATTTCATGGCTTGCGGGAACGTGCCCAGGGACAGGACTGGTCGGGCCGTTTGGCGGGATGGCTGGCGTCGGCCCAGGGGCGTCGGCGGTGGGTTCAACCAGGGGCTTCAACGGGTGGCGAACAGCTCCTGAAGACGGCCAACGCCTTCGGGATCTCTCGCGACCCGATCACCATAGCGAGCCGCTGTTCAGGGGGCTTCCGAACCGTCCGCGTCGGCCCCGTCCGGCTCGGGGCGGGAGGCCTTGATCAACAGGCGGCTGCCGATCACCAGGAAGCCCACCGATGCGGCCAGCTGCAGCACATCCGGGCCGATCACCGAGGAGAGCGATCCCCCCGCCGCCGCCCCCAGCAGGCTGGCCAGCACCAGCGCTAGGGAACTGCCGGCGAACACGGCGCCGCTGCGGCTGGAGGTGCCGCTGATGGTCACGATGGCCAGTTGGGTCTTGTCGCCCAGCTCGGCCAGGAACACGGTGGCGAAGGTGGAGGCCAGCAGGGGAAGGTCCATGGGTCAAGCCAGGGGGAACACGCTCACGGCGGCCTGACGGCCGAGCCACAGGCCCAGGCCCACCATCAGGATCCCGGCCAGCCGCTCCAGCTGCTGAGGGGGCAGCACCCGCGACAGCCAGCGCCCCAGCACCACACCCACCAGGCTGGAGCTGATCAGGGCCAGGGAGGCCCCGAAGAACACCAGAACTGGGCGGCCCGATTCCGCCGAGAGCAGCAGGGCCGCCAACTGGGTTTTGTCCCCCAGTTCCGCCAGGAACACCGTGGTGAAGGTGGTCAGGAACACCGCCCCGAACGAGCCGGCATCGGCCTGGCTGTCGCGGGCCAGTGGCGCCTGGGCAGCGGGCTGCGGGTCGGTCATCAGGGTTCCGTCGGGGGCTGCCGAATGGCCTGCTCGAATCGCTTCATCACCATGCCACGACCGCCGTGCTCGCAGCGAATCTGCTGCCGGCAGCAGTCGATGGCAAAGCCGTTGGCCTGCTCCGCCGGCACCGCAAACAGCGTCGCCAGGTTGTCGACCCGGCAGAAGCTGGGCCGCTGGTCATAGATGCGGCAGCTGCTGGAGCCGGTGTCGTAGTGGATGCACCAGCCGTCGGGGCCCACCATCGAGAGGTAGAGCTCACGCTGCTCGGGGCTGAGGGCTTCGATCGCCTCATGGCGTTCGCCGGGGTCGAGGCGGCAGCAGGCGCCGCAGCCGCTGATGCAGCGCCAGTGCAGGGCCTCAGCCATGGGCTGGACCCGCCGGGCCGGTGGCGTCGGCCTGGGGCTGTGACAACCCGTCACAGGGCCGGTGGCCGGCGGTCTGCCGCCGTGGTGGCAGACCGTAAGGTGAGGCACGATTTGGGCCGTTGCTGCGCCGCTCTCCCATGGGAATCGACTTCCATCTGATCGCCAACTTCGCCGCCCTGTTCCTGATCACGGTGGCTGGTCCGGCGGTGATCTTCATCCTCTTCTACCGCCGCGGCGCCCTCTGATCGGCGCGTCGCCGGCGGCCCAAGGCGGCCCGGCGCCCCTCCCAGCCCCCCGTGCGAGCGCCGCTGTGCCGCATCGGGGGGCTTTCTTGTGGGTTGATCGGCCCTGGGGCCTCCCTCAGGCGGCGAGCCCCAGGGCGGTGGCGGCGTCGGCCACCAGGGCCCGCAGGTAGGGGTGGTCGCCCTGGGGGTGATCCAGCAGCTGGGGCGCTCCGGCGCCGCAGCGGGCCCGCAGCTCCTCCCCCTCGGCATTGCGGATCACCAGCTGATCGTTCTGGTGGCTCACCCAGTACCGGCGGTCGCGCCGCTGCAACACCAGGCTGTTGCTGCCGCTGGGGTGCAGGTCCACCAGCTCCAGTTGCAGCCGTTCCTCCCCCTGCCAGCGGTTGAGGCGCAGGTGGAAGGCCACATCCAGCTCCTGGGGCAGGCTCCAGCTGCCGCTCCAACGCCAGGCGATCGCCCGCAGGCGCACGTCCCCCTGCCGCAGGTTGAGCTGCAGGTGGCCGCCCCGCAGCTGCCGTTGCTCCTCCACCCGGCAGCGGCTGCTCCAGAACAGGGGGGTGGGGTGGCCGATGCCGAAGGGTTCGAGCCGTTGCAGCTGGCTCCAGAACTGGCGGTCGAGGGCGCTAAACGGCACCAGGGCTTCGGGGCGCACGGCCCGCTGGCTGGCCCCGCTGTTGAGCCAGGCCTGGGCGCGTTGGTTGAGGCGCTCGTGCAGGGCTGCCACCCGCTCGGCCTTCACCGTGAAGCCCCCGGCGGCGGGGTGGCCGCCGTGGCGCTCCAGCAGATCGGCGCAGGCCTCCAGGGCCGCATCCACCGCAAAGCCCTGGGGGGCCCGCACGGAGGCCCGCAGCCGCCCCTCCCCCTCGGCGGCCAGCAGCGCCACCGGCAGGCCGAAATGGTCCACCAGCCGGGCGGCCACGATGCCAATCACCCCGTGGTGCCAATGGCCCTGGGCCAGCAGCAGAAAGGGGCTGCGCTGCTGCCCATCGGCCTCCACCAGGGCGCGCGCCTCCGCTTCGATCGCATCGCACAGCTCCCGCCGCTGCCGATTGAGCTGGTCGCAGGCGTGGGCCAGCTCCAGGGCCCGCTCGGTGTCGTCGGTGGTGAGCAGGTCCACCACCAGCTGCGGATCCCCCAGGCGGCCCACCGCATTGATGCGCGGTGCGATCTGGAATCCCACGGTGCCCGCGTCCACCGGCGCCCCATCCAGTCCGGCCAGTTGCTGCAGCGCCTGCAGGCCCGGCAGGGGGCTGCCCTTGAGCCGCGGCAGGCCATCCAGCAGCCAGCGGCGGTTGACCCCCTGCAGCGGGGCCATGTCGGCAATGGTGCCGATGCAGAACAGATCCAGCGCCATGGCCAGGGCGCGCTGGGAGCGCTGCTTCTGGGCCAGCGCCCGCGCCAACACATAGGCCAGCCCCACCCCCGCCAGGCCCCGGTAGGGAGAGTCTTCGGGGGTGTTGGCGGGGTGCAGCAGGGCCAGCAGTGGCGGCCGCTGCGGCGGCAGGGTGTGGTGGTCGGTCACGATCACCTCCACCCCCAGCTGCTGGGCCCGCTCCAGGGCGGCGTGGGCGGCGATGCCGTTGTCCACGGTCACCAGCAGGGCGATGCCCTCGCCCGCCAGGCGCTCCACCATCGCGGCGTTGAGGCCGTAACCGTCGTCGAGGCGGCTGGGGATCGCCGCAGTGGGCCGGGCCCCCAGGTGCCCCAGCACCCCCACCAACAGGGCGGTGCTGGTCATGCCATCGGCGTCGTAGTCGCCGCAGATCGCCAGCGGCTCTCCGCTGCTGCAGGCGCGGCGCAGGCGATCCACCGCCACGCCCAGGTCGGGGAAATGGGCGGCGGGATCCGGTGCGGCGGGGGGATTCAGCAGCGCCTGCACCGCCGCCACGCTGGTGTAGCCACGGCGCTGCAACAGGGCCTGCAGGGCCTCCGGCAGCCCCAGTGGCGCCAGCGGCTCGCCGGGGGCCAGGGGCGGCGGCAGTTGCCAGTGGCTGGCTGTTGGCGGCTGCCGAGGCTCGGCTGTTGGCGGATGCCGAGGCTCGGCGGTGGGCCGTTGCTCAGGGGGCGGGGGGAGCAACGGGACACGGCCAGAGCACTCCATTGTGGGGGGCGCGCCGCGGCCGTCCAGCCCTACTTTGCAGGGCGTTTTCCCCCGCGGATCCCCGGATGCCCCCACCGCCCGCGGCCCTGCTCTGGGATGTGGATGGCACCTTGGCGGAAACCGAGCTGGAGGGTCACCGCCGCGCCTTCAACCGCGCCTTTGCCGAAGCGGGTCTGCCCTGGCGCTGGGATCGCCCCACTTACCTGCAGCTGCTGGCCATCAGCGGCGGCCGCGAACGGCTGCGCCATTTCCTCAGCGGGGCCCGCGGCCAGCCCCCCACCGATGCGGAGGTGGAGGCCCTGCAGGCCAGCAAAACCCGCCACTACGCCGCCCTGGTGGCCGCCGGCGAGCTGGCCCTGCGGCCGGGGGTGCGGCATCTGATGGCGGAGGCGGCCGCCGCCGGTGTGCCCCAGGCCATCGTGACCACCAGCGGCCGGGCTGCGGTGCAGGCCCTGTTGGATCGCCAATTGCCGCAGCATGCCCAATGGCTCCATCTGTGGATCTGCGGGGAGGATGTGGTGCGCAAGAAACCCCACCCAGAGGGCTATCAGCTGGCCCTGCAACGGTTGGGCTGCTGTGCCGGCGCCGCCCTGGCCATTGAGGATTCCGCCAATGGCGTTGCCGCCGCCAGTGCCGCCGGCCTGGCGGTGTTGGTGACCCGCAGTGCCTCCAGCGCCGCCGAGCCGGCCGAGGCTTTTGCGGCCGCCGCCGCCGAGCTGGATGGCCTGGGGGATGCGGAGGCACCGATGCGGGTGCGCCGCGGCCCCGCTTGCCCGGGCGGCCGGGTCACGCTCTCCTATCTGCAGCACCTGCTCTCCGCCCGATGACACCGCCGCCGCTGCAGGCCACCCGCTTTGAACGGTTGCTGCGGCAGCTGCTGGATGGGGTGTTTGGCGGCCTGCGTGGCAGTTGGCGGCGCCGCAGCCTGGCGGTGCTGGCGCTGTTGCTGGGCTTTTACCTGGGGCAGAACGCCACCTCCCTGTGGCTCACCCAGGTCGGCAAACGGCCGGTGGCGGTGCTGGGGATCGTGCTGTTGATCGAGCTGGTGGTGCGGCTGCGTTCCCGCTGGCTGGCGCGCCAGCCGGCCCGTTCGGTGCCGCTGCCCTGGCTGGTGGCAGACAACCTGCGCATCGGGGTGGTCTACGCCGTGGTGCTGGAGGGCTTCAAGCTCGGCTCATGACCCTCGAGGCCCAGCTGCTGGCCCACTGCCGTGGGCGGCTGGCGGCGGGCCAGCGGGCCGTGATCGGCCTCAATGGGCCGGTGGGGGCCGGCAAAACCACCCTCTGCCGGGAGCTGCAGCAGCGCTTTGCCGCCGCCGGCCTGCGCCTGGCGGTGGCCTCCATCGACGACGCTTACCTGCCGCTGGCGGAGCGGCAACGGGCGATGGCGGGCAACCCTTTCGGCGTGTTGCGGGTGCCGCCCGGCAGCCACGACCCCGATGCCCTGGCCCAGCCGATCCGGGCCTGGCGCGCCGCGGTGGACCCAAGCCTCAGCCTGCCCCGGTTCGACAAAACCCTGGAGGGGGGGCAAGGCGACCGCACCACCCCCTGGCGCGGTCCGGCCGATGCCGTGCTGCTGGAGGGCTGGTTGCTGGGCTGCCGGCCTCTGCCGCCACCGCTGCTGGCGCAGCAGCTGCAGGATCCCGGCGGCCCGCTGGCGTGCTGGCGCCCGGCTCAGCGGGCCTGGCTCCTGCGCTGCAACGGGGCCCTGGCCGCCTACGGACCCCTCTGGGATCTGCTCGATCAGCTGGTGGTGCTGTGGCCGCAGGATTGGCGGCTGCCGCGGCGCTGGCGCTTCCAGGCCGAGGCGCGGCAGCGGCGCCGCGGGGGGGCATGGCTCAGCCCGGAGCAGCTGAACGCGCTGGTGGATTCCAGCCTGCTGTCACTGCCACCGGCGCTCTACCAACGGCCGCTGCTACAACGGGCGGCGTGGGTGCGGCTCCTGGATGGACGCCGGCGGGTGCTCTGGGAGGGCAGCGGTGCGGCTGCCCTCCCTGGGTTGGTGCCTGGAGACGAACGGGGAGGCGATCAGGCCTCGTCGCCGTCCTCATCCGCCACGGGGTAAACAAAGCCCTGGGCGCGGCCGCTCAGCACGGCCTTGCCGATCGAGAGGGCCTTGCGGGCGGCCACGGCGGCCTTGCCCTTCCAGGTGGCATGGCGCTGGTTCCGCTTGCCTTTTGAGGTTTTCTTCTTGGGAACAGCCATCCCGCTCGCCTTCAGCCAAACCAAGATCTTCCTCGGCCGACTGGCCTTTCGTCAAATCGCTAAGCTCCAGCCAACGGCAAGACCCAGTGAGCAGCGGCGTTTCCACCGGGCAGTCCACGCCGGATCAGGGGACCCAGCCGGCGGCACCGGCCCGGCTCGACCTGTTCCGCGACCTGGGCCTCAGCCGAACCCCTCAGCCCAGCTACAGCCAGCTGCTGCAGCAACTGCGCCAGGGAAAGGTCAAGGAGCTGGTCCTCTCC
>JBIKKZ010000243.1:0-2781 GCA_044360095.1 Vulcanococcus sp.
TCTACAGCCACCGCGACCGGGGCATCCTCGGCTTCTCCGCCACCATGAACCGGCCGCTGGCCTTCCTCGAACCGTTCCTGGGAGACTGAGCCCCGACCAGCTGTGCGGCCGCCATGTCCCTCGATCAGCTCAAGGCGTTCCTGGCACGGACGCAGCGGGATGAGGCCTTGAAAGGCCAGGTGCTGGCGGCCGCCACCGCCGATGACGTGGCCCAGATCGGCCTGAAGATGGGCTTTGAGTTTTCCGGAGACGAACTGCTGCGGGTGTCGGGTCAGCGGTTCGACCGCGTCACCGTGCGCAAAAACGACATCCCCGGGGAATACAACTGATGCACCGCTTCGGGATGCGCATGCGCTCCATCCGCCCAGTTGCCATAGCCCTGCTGGCCTCCGCCGCCCTGGGCACCGTTGGCGTTGGCGCAGCCAACGGCCATGGGCAAGCCACTGCCCCAGCCCCAGCCCTGGAGGCCGACACCAGCAGCTACATCGGCACCTGGGCCCTGGGCGACAGCAACAACAACCTGTTCAACGTGCGCCTGTTTCCCGGCGGCAAAGCGGTGAGCACTGCGGGGATCAAGGGCACCCTGGCCGCTGGCGCCCGCCGGAGCAGCGCGGATCAGCTGCGTGAGCTGGGCCGCTGGGTGGCCTGGGGCAATGGTGTGCGCATCGACTACACCGACGGCTGGAGCGATTGGCTTTATGTGGGCCCCGATGGGCCCAGCCACGCCGCCTGGCAACCGGGCCAAAACCGAGCCACTGTGCCAACCAACTTCGGCCCCGCCGTGAAGCTCAGCGGCACCCTGGCGGAGGTTGTGGGGGTGTACCGCTTTCCGCCGGCACAACAAAACCTCAAGCCCTACACCGCCACCTTGCTCTCCAACGGGCAAGCGTTCAACGACATCGACGACCGCACCGGTGGCGTGTGGATCCTGGAGGGCAGCACCGTGGTGATCGATTGGATCAGCGGCTGGCGCACCACCATGAGCATCAACCCCGCCACGCCCTTGCAGTTGCGCCACTGGGCCCCCAACAGCAACCGCCAAGGCCCGCCCACGGGGGGCGTGCGCCAAGGCCAACGGATCGAATGAAGCTCACGCCAACCCCCACCTTGCGGATCCCCATGAACCGCCCCCTGGCCCTGGGCACCGCCGTGCTGATGGCCGTTGGCCTGGCATCAACCACCGCCCGTGCCCAGCAGGCCCAGCCCCCGCAGCCACAACCGCCGCTGGAGCCGTTTCGAGGTGTCACCGGCACCGGCACGGTGGAGCCCGGCCTGTTTCCCCTGCGCCGCACAGGCCTGCGCTTGGAGCCGATGCGCGAGGCGGCCAGCGCGTTTCTCGACGCGCTGACGCAGGCCCAACGGGCGCAGACCCAATTCCCCCTGCAAAGCGATGTGCGCCGGCGGTGGAACAACGTGTCTTCGGCGCCGCGTTTCGGGCTCTCCTATGCGGAGATGTCAGCGGTGCAACGGCAACGGGCCGATGGTCTGCTGCGGGCGTTTCTCTCGGCCGAGGGATACCGCCAGAGCAAAGCCATCATGTTGATCAACGGCTACCTGGCGGAAGCCACGGGCAACAGCACCCGCTACGGGGCCGATCAGTTTTGGATCACCGTCTTCGGAACACCCTCCCAGACGGAGCCCTGGGCCTGGCGCCTGGAGGGGCATCACCTGGTGCTGTTCGTCTCCGTGGTGGGTGATCAGGTGGTGATGACCCCCACCTTCATGGGCGCAGAACCCACGCGCATTCCCAGCGGCATCCACCGCGGTGTGAGTGTGATGGGCCGTGAGGAGGCCGCCGGTCGCGCCCTGATCCAATCGCTCAGCCCGGCCCAAAACCGCCAGGCGCAGCTCAGCGCCAACAAACAGGGGAGCGACATCCTCACCGAGGCCTACAAAGACAACGCCGTTGTGCCCCCCGTGGGGATCAGTGCCCAGCAACTCTCCAGCCGCCAACGGCAACTGTTGCTCGCGGTTGTCAAAAGCTATGCCGATCAATACCGCCAGGAGCTCTCCGCGCAACGGCTGCGCGAGGTGGAGCGCCACCTGGATCACACCCGCTTTGCCTGGATCGGCCGAAACGGCGCCGACGCACCGATCTACTACCGCATCCAAAGCCCGGTGGTGCTGATCGAATTCGACCAGCAACGGGCGGTGTCGCTGCCCGGCGACCCCAACACCCCCCTGCGCACCCACGTGCACACCGTGGTGCGCACCCCCAATGGCAACGATTACGGCGCCGACCTGCTGCGCCAACACCTGCTGGAGCACCACCACAGCAGCCCCTGATCAGGCCAGGGGCACGTACTGCAGCGGCTGCCGCGGCTCCTGCGCCAACTGCCACACCCCTGAGGCGATCGGCCGCAAGCCCTGCAGCAGCGCCGCCGTATCCCCGGTGTTCAGCCAGGCGGCCTTCAGGGCCGGCAACTGCTCCTGGAGGGCCTCGATCGGCACGGTGATCAGCAGCAGGCTCTGGTCCGCCGCGGCCCGCCGCAGGGGGCCCTGATCGCTGCGCTGCCACACCCGCATCAGCAGATCGAGGGCCAGCGCGTGCCCCACCGCACCGGGATCGGCCCCAGGGGCCAGCGGTTCCCGCAGGGATTTGCCCTGCAGGGGCAGCGCTCGCCCCTCCCCCTGCTCCAGCAGCGCCAGCGCAATCAGGTAGGGGGCGTCAGCCATGGGCCTCGAGCAAGGGATGCCAGTGACACAGTGGACCCTGGCCGGCCCCGATGGCCAGCGCCGTGCGCAGGCCGCCCTCCACGTAGGCCTTGGCGGCCTGCACCG
>JBIKKZ010000047.1:0-8884 GCA_044360095.1 Vulcanococcus sp.
TGCACCTCAGCCGGCTCAGCGAGGAGGTGATCCTTTGGGCCAGCGAGGAGTTTCGCTTCGTGACCCTCACCGACCGCTGCGCCACCGGCAGCAGCCTCATGCCCCAGAAGAAGAACCCCGATGTGCCGGAGCTGGTGCGGGGCAAATGCGGCCGCGTGTTCGGCCACCTGCAGGGGTTGCTGGTGATGATCAAGGGCTTGCCCCTGGCCTACAACAAGGACTTTCAGGAGGACAAGGAGGCCCTGTTCGACACGGTGGCCACCACCCTGGCCTGCCTGGAGGCGATGGCGATCCTGCTGGAGGAGGGCCTGCAGTTCCAGCCGGAGCGCCTGGAGCAGGCGGTGGGCAGTGATTTCTCCAATGCCACCGATGTGGCCGATTACCTGGTGGCCAAGGGGGTGCCGTTCCGGGAGGCCTACCAGCTGGTGGGGGGGCTGGTGAAAACTTGCCTGCAGGAGGGGCTGCTGTTGCGGGAGTTGCCGCTGGAGCGTTGGCAGCAGCTGCACCCCAGCTTCGGGCCCGACATCTATGGGGCCATCGCCCCCCGCCAGGTGGTGGCCGCCCGCCGCAGTGAGGGGGGCACCGCCTTTGAGCAGGTGCGGCAGCAGCTGGAGCGGGCCCAGGCCCGGCTGCGGGCCTAAGGTTGCAGGGCTGAATTTCGCCGGATTGGCCCCTTCGGCCCGTGAGCATTTTTGTAGGCAACCTCCCCTTCCGTGCCGAACAGGAGGACGTGTCCGAGTTGTTCGCCCCCTTTGGTGAGGTGACCAATTGCTTCCTGCCCCTCGAGCGCGACACAGGCCGCAAACGCGGTTTCGCATTCGTGGAACTGGCGGATGACGACAGCGAGACCCGCGCCATCGACGCCCTGCAGGGGGCCGAGCTGATGGGCCGGCCGTTGCGCATCAACAAAGCCGAACCCCGCAGCAATGCCGGCGGTGGTGGTGGCGGTGGAGCAGGCGGCGGTGGCGGTGGCGGCTACGGCGGCCCCCGGCGCAACTCCGGTGGTGGTGGCTATGGCGGTGGCGGCGGCTATGGGGGCGGCGGTGGTTACGGCGACCGCGCCCCCGATCGAGCCCCCGACCGTGGCGACCGCAGCTCCGGCGCCCAGGGCTGGGAAGACCGCAGCTATGGCGGTGGCGGCGATGCCTTCGGGGCCGGCCGCACCCGCCGGCGCCGAAGCAGCGGCGGGGCGGACGACTAGGCCTCTCGGCGCGTTCGCCCGTCCAAGGTTGTGCAAACGAGTGTCCGAGATTCTGTACAGCCTGTACGGAATCCTGGACACCATCTCCGCCGGTATCCCCCGACCGGCCGCTAGAGCCCCCGCTCCTCCAACTGCTGGGCGGCCCGCTCCAGCACCTCCGGGCCGGCCGTGCGTTCGCCGGCGGCCCGGCCCAGGTCGCGGCGCCAATGGCGTGCACCGCTGACCCCCTCCACCACCTGAACCAGGTGGCGGGCGATGGCCCACAGCCGGCCGCCGCCGCTGCACCAGCCCTCGGCGTAGGGGATCAGGCCGCGCACCACGGCGGAGGCCCGGGCCTGCGGATGGCGCTCGTCGCCGTAGAGCTCCCGGTCCACGCTGGCCCAGCGCAGGGGGTGGTCGTAGGCGGCCCGGCCCACCATCACCCCGTCGAGCTGTTGTAGGTGCTGCTGGCAGCTCGCCAGATCCTGCAGCCCGCCGTTGAGTTCGATCGTGAGGTTGGGCCGATCGCGTTTGAGCTGGTGCACCAGCTCGTGGCGCAGGGGCGGGATGGTGCGGTTTTGCTTGGGGTCGAGCCCCTCCAGCCAGGCCTTGCGGGCGTGCACGCTGAAGCGGGCGCAGCCGGCCGACGCCAGGGCGTCCACAAAGGCCAGCAATTCGCCGTAGGAATCCCGCTCATCAATGCCGATGCGGTGTTTCACCGTGACCGGCAGGGGGCTGGCGGCGGCCATGGCCTCCACGCAGCGGGCTACCTGGGCGGGCTCTGCCATCAGGCAAGCCCCGAATCGCCCCTTCTGCACCTTCTCGCTGGGGCAGCCCACGTTGAGGTTGATCTCGTCGTAGCCGCGCGCTGCCGCCAGCCGTGCCGCCTCCGCCAGCAGCGCCGGGTCGTCGCCCCCCACCTGCAGGGCCAGGGGGTGCTCGCAGGGGTCGAAGCCGATCAGACGCTCACGCCGGTCGCTGTGGTGCAGGGCCTGGGCCACCACCATCTCGGTGTAGAGCAGGCTGCGCCGGGTGATCTGCCGCATCAGCACCCGGAAGTGCCGATCGGTGTAGTCCATCATCGGGGCCACACTGAAGCGGTAGGCCCCGTTCAGCAGCGAATCGGGCATGGCCCCATGGTGGCTTCCCAATGGCGTCTGAGCTGGAGCACTGGTCGCTGGTGGTGGCGGGGGGTGGCCCCGCCGGCTTCATGGCGGCCATTGCCGCGGCGGAGGCGGGGGTGCGGCGGGTGCTGGTGCTGGAGAGCACGCCGGAGCCCCTCGGCAAGGTGCTGATCAGCGGTGGGGGCCGTTGCAACGTGACCCACGCCTGTTGGGATCCGCGCGACCTGGTGCGCGCCTACCCCCGCGGCGGCCAGGCCCTGCGCGGCCCCTTCAGCCGTTTTGCCGCCGGTGATGCGGTGGCCTGGTTTGCCGACCACGGCCTGGAGCTGGTGGAGGAAGCCGACGGCCGCCTGTTCCCCAGCAGCAACCGCTCCAGCTCCGTGATCGCCTGCCTGCGTGGCGCCGCCGAGCGGGCAGGGGTGGTGTTGCGCCGCCAGAGCGCCCTGGTGGCCGCCAGCCCCAACCCCGGCGGTGGATTTGCCCTGGAGCTGCGGGGCGGCCAGCCCCTGCGCACGGATCATTTGGTGCTCGCCACCGGCAGCCACCCCAGCGGCCGGCGCCTGGCGGAGGGCCTGGGCCATGGGGTGGTGCCGCCGGTGCCCTCCCTGTTCACCCTGGCCCTGCGGCCCAACCCCCTGGTGGCCCTGGCCGGCGTGGTGATGGACCCGGTGGACCTGGAGCTGGAGCTGGCGGCCCCCGGGGGTGCCGTGGAGCGCTTCCGCCAGCGGGGGCCGCTGCTGATCACCCACTGGGGCTTCAGCGGCCCGGCCACCCTGCGGCTCACCGCCTTCGCCGCCCGAGCACTGCAGGCCAGTGGCTACCGCGCCGAGCTGCGGGTGGATTGGAGCGGTGGGCGCGCTGAGCCAGAGCTGGAGGCCTGGTTTGCGGCCTGCCGGCGGGATCAGGCGCGCCGGCAGCTCAGCAATGCCCGGCCGTGGCCCGAGCTCAGCCGGCGCCTGTGGCAGCACCTGCTCGAGCAGGAGGGCGTGGAGCCGGAGCGCCGCTGGGCTGATCTGCCCAAGCGCCAGCAGCAGGGGTTGATCGAGGCCCTGCGCCGCAGCCGGTATGCGGTAGCTGGCCGCGGCCCCTTCGGCGAGGAATTTGTGACCGCCGGCGGGGTGGCCCTCGGGGAGGTGAACCTGGCCACGATGGAGAGCCGCCGAGTGCCGGGCCTGCACCTGGTGGGGGAGCTGCTCGATGTGGATGGCATCACCGGCGGCTTCAACTTCCAGCACTGCTGGAGCTCCGGCTGGCTGGCGGGGCAGGCCATCGCCATGGCAAGCGCCGCTGTTGTGTCTGTCGGCGCTACTTGATCTGATCGAAGATCGAGAACATCGGCAGGTACATCGCCAGCAGGATCGAGCCCACGATCCCGCCCACGATCACGATCATGGCCGGCTCGAGCATGGCCGTCAGCGCCTTCACGGAGGCCTCAACCTCGTCTTCGTAGAAGTCCGCCACCTTGGAGAGCATCGCGTCCATCTGGCCGGTTTCCTCCCCGATCGCCAGCATGCTCACCGCCAGCTCGGGGAACACCCGTTTGCTGGCCAGGGCCACGCTCAGCGGCACCCCCTCCAGCACCTCCTGACGCGCCACCACGATCGCATCGGCGATCACGGCGTTGCCGGCGGTGTCCTGCACGATCTCCAGCGACAGCAAAATCGGCACGCCGGCCCGGGTGAGGGAGCTGAAGGTGCGGCAGAACTGGGCGGTGGCGGTTTTCTGGATCAGGTCGCCAAACAGCGGCAGGCGCAGCAGCAGGCCATCCACCTGACGCCGGCCCTCGGCGGTGGCCCGATGGCGCTGGAACAGCCACACGCCGATCGCCAGCCCCGCCACCAGCAGCAGCGAGAACGACGACCGCAGCAGGGTGCTGAGGTCGACCATCAGCTGGGTGAACGGCGGCAACTCCGCCCCCAGGTCCGCGAAGATCCCGGCGAAGGTGGGGATCAGGAAGATCGTCATCCCCAGGAACACCAGCACCGCGATCGCCAGCACCGCCACGGGGTAGCCCATGGCCCCTCGGATCTGGTTCTGCAACGTGGCGTTGCCCTCCAGCACCCGCGCCAGGCGCCGCAGGCTCTCATCGAGCACCCCGCCCGCTTCCCCCGCCTCCACCATGGCCACGGTGAGCGGGTCAAACACCTGGGGCCAGCGCCGCAGCGCTTCCCCCAGGCTGCCCCCCTGGTTCACATCGGCGCTCACCTGCTCCAGGGCCCGCTTGAACAGCGGTTGCCGCTGTTGCCGCGCCATCAGGTCGAGGCTGCGCACGATCGGCACCCCGGCATCCACCAGCGCCGCCAACTTGTTGGCGAACAGGGCCTTCTCCCGCACTCCCGGGCGCGCCTCCAGCAGCCGGTTCAGATCCAGGGATGCCCCGGTGGGTTTGGCCGGGGCCAGCTCCAGCTGGCTGGCGGTGATGCCCCGCTGGCGCAGCAGCCGGCGGGCGCTGGCCACATCGCTGGCCTGCACCGACACCTGGCGCCGTTGGCCGGAGCGGCTGGTGACCGTGGCGATGAACTGGGTCATGGCTGCTGGCGCCGGGCCTAGGGCTGGCCGCCCAGCAGCCGGCCCAGCTCCTCCGGTTTGCCAGCCTTGGCCATCGCTTCGGCGCGGTCGATGCTGCCCGCTTGCACCAGGTTCGCCAGGGCGCGCTCCAGGGTCTGCATGCCCTGTTGGGCGCTGGTTTGCAGCAGGGAATAGAGCTGGGCCGTTTTGCCCTCCCGGATCAGGTTGGCCACGGCGGGGGTGTTGATCAGGATCTCCTGGGCCATCACCCGCCCCAGGGCTCCAGGCCCGGGGGTGAGCTGGCGGCAGAGCGTCTGGGAGAACACCGCCACCAGGGAGCTGCTGAGCTGCACACGGATCTGGGTCTGTTGCTCCGCCGGGAACACATCCACCATCCGGTCCACGGACTGGGCGGCGGAGCTGGTGTGCAGGGTGGCCATCACCAGGTGCCCGGTTTCGGCGGCGGTGATCGCCAGCTGGATGGTCTCCAGATCGCGCAGTTCCCCCACCAGGATCACGTCCGGGTCCTCTCGCAGGGCCGCCCGCAGGGCGTTGGCAACGCTGTGGGTGTCTTCCCCCAGTTGCCGCTGGTGGATCACGCTTTTGGCATTGCGGAAGCTGAATTCGATTGGGTCTTCGATCGTGAGGATGTGCTCCGCCCGGCTGTGGTTGATGTGGTCCAGCAGGGCCGCCAGGGTGGTGGTTTTGCCCGAGCCGGTGGGGCCCGTCACCAGCACCAGGCCGCGGGGGCGGCGGCTGATCTCCTCCACGATCGGCGGCAGCCCGAGGCTCTCCAGGCTGGGGATCGCGCTGCCCAGGGCCCGCAGGCAGGCGGCGCTGCTGCTGCGTTGGCGGTACACGTTCACCCGGAAGCGGGAGACGTTGGGCAGGGCATAGGCGCAGTCGAGCTCCCAGGTCTGCTCCAACTGCTTGCGTTGGCTGGTGTTGAGCAGCGCCATGATCAGCCGCGTGCAGGCCTCCTCGCTGAGCCGCTCGCTGCGCATGGGGCGCAGGGCCCCGTTGAAGCGGCCATAGGGCTCTTGGCCGGCCGCCAGGTGCAAGTCACTGCCCCCCTGGTGCACCAGTTCCTCCAGGAGCTGGTCGATGCTGAGCTCGCCTCTGGGGGTCTGCATGGTCAGTGGATCCCCCGGGGCGTGAGGCAGTAGGGGCAGTCGAGCCAGTCGTCGTGCATGCCGCCACCGCAGCCCCGGCAGGTCACCGTGTGCAGCGCCTTCACCCGCCGCTCCGACTCGAGGCTGGCGTCGGTGAGGATCATCCGCTCGATCTCTTCGAGGGTGGTGAGGCCCTGCCGCACCAGCTCCAGCCCGTAGCCCAGCAGCGTTTTCATGCCGCTGTCGATGGCCAGCTTGCGGAGGCGATCGGTGCTGGCCCGTTGGGCAATGGCGCTGGCGAGGGTTTCGTTGAGCCGCAGCACCTCGTAAACCCCAACGCGGCCCTGGTACCCCAGGCCTTGGCAGCTGGGGCAGACGGGCTCCTCGGGATCGCTGTGGCGGTGGGCCTTGAACAGGGTGATGCGCTGCTCCTGGCTGCCCAGCAGCCCGAAGCGGCCCAGCTCGTGTTCGCTGGGGTGGTAGGCCTGGCGGCAGCTGGCGCACACCCGGCGCACCAGGCGTTGGGACACGATCCCCAGCAGCGAAGCCCCCACCATGAAGGGCTCCACCTCCATCTCCGTGAGCCGTGCGATGGCGCTGGGGGCATCGTTGCAGTGCAGGGTGGTGAGCACCAGGTGGCCGGTGAGGGCCGCTTCGATGGCGGTTTTGGCGGTTTCCTGATCGCGGGTTTCCCCCACCAGCAGCACGTCCGGGTCCTGGCGCATGAAGGCCCGCAGCGCCAGGGCGAAGTCGTAGCCCTTCTCCCGGTTCACCTGGGTCTGGGAGATGCCCGGGAGCGTGGTCTCAATCGGGTCCTCCACGGTGGAGATGTTGATGCCGGGATCGTTGCGCTCCGCCAGCAGGGCGTAGAGCGTGGTGCTCTTGCCCGAGCCGGTGGGCCCCGTCACGAGCACCATGCCGAACGGTTTGCTGCCCATGGCCCGCACGCTGGCCAGGGCCGCCGGATCGGTGATCAGCCGCTCCAGCCCCAGGTGGGTGGCGCCGCTGTCCAGCAGCCGCATGCACACCTTTTCGCCGTAGCGGGTGGGCAGGGTGCTCACCCGCAGGTCAAACACCTTCCCTTGCCAGCTGCGGCGGATGCGGCCGTCCTGGGGCAGGCGCCGTTCGGCGATGTCCAGCTCCGCCATGATTTTGAGGCGGGAGGTCACCGCGGGGGTGAGGGTTTTGGGGAGGGTCTCCAGCTCCTCCAGCACCCCGTCGAGCCGCAGCCGCACCAGCAGCGCCTCCTCCTGGGGTTCCACGTGGATGTCGCTGGCACCGCGGCTGAGGGCCTCCATCAGCAGGCGGTCCACCAGGGCGATCACCGGTGCACCTGCGGTGTTGGGGGCTAGCTCAGGCGCATCGCTGCTCGCCGGACCATGGCCTGGGAGGTGCGGGCTTCCGCCGCTTGTGGGGTGGAGCCCCTTCCCATCAACATGTCTAGACAAGATGTCCGGTTCGGTCAGCATGAGCGGCGAAGCGACCCCGTTCCCCCAGGATTCCGCTGAAGGCCTCGAGGGGGCCGTGCCCCAGGCATCCGACGTGCCGCTGACGGATGCGGGCGAGGCCACTGCCGATGGGTTTGACGCGGCCGCCCCGGTGGCGGATGCCGCCCCCCCCGAGCCCCCCAGCTCCGATCCCGAGCAGCGGGTGGCCCAGTTGGAGGCCCAGCTGCAGGCCCTGCAGACGGAGCACGAGAGCCTGCGCAGCCAATACATGCGCATCGCCGCCGACTTCGACAACTTCCGCAAGCGCCAGAGCCGCGACCAGGACGACCTGCGCGTGCAGATCGCCTGCACCACCCTCAGCGAGATCCTGCCGGTGGTGGACAACTTCGAGCGGGCCCGCCAGCAGCTCGACCCCCAGGCGGAGGAGGCCCAGACCATCCACCGCAGCTACCAGGGGCTCTACAAGCAGCTGGTGGATGTGTTCAAGCAGCTGGGGGTGTCGCCGATGCGGGTGGAGGGGGAACCCTTCGACCCCAACCTGCACGAGGCGGTGCTGCGGGAGCCCAGCGAAGAGCACGTGGAGGACGTGGTGATCGCTGAGCTGCAGCGCGGCTACCACCTCAACGGCCGCGTGCTGCGCCATGCCCTGGTGAAGGTGTCGATGGGCCCCGGCCCCCAGGGGGGAGCGGCGGAGCCGCAGCCCAGCGAGCACGGGGCCTGATCGATGGCCGACTACTACGACCTGCTGGGGGTCGGCCGCGACGCCGATGCCGACACCCTCAAGCGGGCCTACCGGCGGCTGGCGCGGCAGTACCACCCGGACATCAACAAGGACCCGGGCGCCGAGGACAAGTTCAAGGAGATCGGCCGCGCCTATGAGGTGCTGAGCGATCCCCAGACCCGCGGCCGCTACGACCAGTTCGGCGAGGCGGGCCTTGGCGGGGCCGCCGGCATGCCCGACATGGGGGACATGGGTGGCTTCGCCGACCTGTTCGAAACCTTCTTCAGCGGCTTCGGTGGCGGCGGCATGGGTGGCCCGGGGGGCGGTGGTGCCCGGCGCCGCGGCCCCCGCCAGGGGGACGACCTCCGCTTCGACCTCACCATCAGCTTCAGCGAGGCGGTGTTTGGCCAGGAGAAGGAGATCCAGATCCGCCACCTGGAAACCTGCAGCACCTGCAACGGCTCCGGTGCCAAGGGCAGCAGCGGCCCCACCACCTGCGGCACCTGCGGCGGCGCCGGCCAGGTGCGCCGGGCCACCCGCACCCCCTTCGGCAGCTTCACCCAGGTGGCCCCCTGCCCCACCTGCGAAGGCACCGGCCAGGTGATCGCCGACCCCTGCACCGCCTGCGGCGGCCAGGGGTTGCAGCAGGTGCGCAAAAAATTGCGCATCAACATCCCTGCCGGGGTGGATTCCGGCACCCGGCTGCGGGTGGCCAATGAAGGCAACGCCGGCCAGCGCGGTGGCCCCGCCGGCGATCTGTATGTGTTCCTCACCGTGCAGTCGCACCCGAG
>JBIKKZ010000244.1:0-2747 GCA_044360095.1 Vulcanococcus sp.
AGCTCCAGCTCCCAGGCCAGGAAGAAGAGCAGGAAGTCCTGGGAGAGGAACACCATCGCCTGGGCCGAGGCCTGCAGCAGCAGCAGGGCGAAATAGAGGCGCGATTTCTTCTGGATGTTCCAGCTGGCGGCCACCGAGAGCAGGGTCACCAGACCGGAGAGCACCACCAGCGGGGTGGAGAGGCCGTCGGCGGCGAGCGACCACTCCAGGCCGATGGCGGGCACCCAGGCGAAACGCTCCACCAGCTGCAGGCCAGCGATGGAGCCGTCGTAGTGGCGGCTGAACACCACCAGCATCAGCAGCAGGTCGGCCAGGAGCGTGGCCAGGGCGATGCTGCGGGGCAGTTTCGGGTCGGTGCCGTCGCCAGGCAGCAGCATCAACAGCGGCGCCACGGCGGCGGGCAGCAGCGTGATCAGGCTGAGCCAGGGGAAGGCGTTGGGGCTGAGGCTGGACGCGGCCATGGCAGGCAGGTTGGCGTCCATCGCGACCTCAATTCAGCGGGCCTCGGGAACCTGTCTCAACAGGTTGACCATGAGATCACGAATCTAGCAGCTGGGTATTTCTGCGTGGGTAGAAATACTCAGCTGTCTGCTCACGGCTCCAGGGGTTTCCAGCGGCTGCCGATCTGCTGCAGCTGCAGCACCTCGCCCCGGGATGCCACCCCCTCCTTCTCCCAGGCGCTCACCATGGCACGGCTCACGGCGCCGGCGTTGTCGCGGTTGCTGAGGGCCAGGATGCTGGGGCCCGCTCCGCTGATCACCGCCCCCCAGGCGCCGGCGCCAATGGCCGCCTGACGCACGACGCTGCCCCCCTGGATCAGCCCCCAGCGGTAGGGCTCGTGGATGCGGTCGTGCATGCCGTCGGCAATCAGGTCGCCGTTGCCGGTGCGCAGCCCCTGCAGCAGCAGGGTGAGGGAGCCCAGGTTGGTGACGGCATCGGGGATCGAGATGGCCTTGGGCATCACCCGCCGCGCCTCGCTCGTGGAGAGGCGGATGGCGGGGATCGCCACCACCGCCACCACCTCCGACGACCACTCGCAGCGCACCACGCGCCAGCGGTGGGAGGCCGCCTTGGCGGTCATGCACAGGCCCCCGAGCAGTGAGGGCACCACGTTGTCGGGGTGGCCTTCGATGTCGATCGCCAGCTCCAGCAGCTTCTCGCGGCTGAGCGGTTCGCCGATCAGGGCGTTGGCCCCCATCAGGCCCGCCACGATGGCGGTGGCGCTGCTGCCCAGGCCCCGGGCCGGTGGCACCGCCAGCTGCACCCGGGCCTCCACGGCGATCGGATCCTCACCGGCCTCCTTCCACACCCGCTGGGCGGCGCGGTACACGAGGTTGTCGGGGCCGCCGCGCAGGTGGGCCCCTTCGCGCCCCTCAATCACCAGCTCGAAGCGCTCGCCATCGCCCTCGATGCAGCGCATCTCGAAGCGGTTGTTCAGGGCGAGGGCGGCGCCGAGGCAATCGAAGCCCGGGCCCAGGTTGGCTGTCGTGGCGGGGACATTCACCACCACCCCCTGGCCGATGCGGGGACGGACCATGCGGTCTGTTCTGCTGGGGTCAGTGTCCCATTCAGCCCAGCAGGGTGCGGGCGCGGCAGGCGGCGCTGAACAGGCCAGCCTCGGGGTCGGTGAGGGCCATCACCGGCACCTGCTCCACCACGGCGCTGAGCCGGCCCTTGGCCAGCAGCGGCTCCAGGAAGGCTCCACTCTGCAGTTGCGGCAGTTGTTTGGCGGCGGTGCCGCCCCCCACCCACAGGCCCCCCAGGCAGAGGCTCTGCAGGGCCAGGTCGCCGGCGGCGCTGCCGTAGGCCCCCAGCCACAGGCGCTGGGCCCGCAGGGCCAGCCCATCGCCGGCGGCGGCGGCGGCGGCCACGGCGGCGGGGGTCTCCAGCGGATCGGTGGCGGCGAGGGGATGGCCCGATCCGGCGGGGTCGGTGGCCAGCAGCCAGCGCATCACCTCCCCCAGGCCGGTGCCGCTCACCACCCGCTCGATCGACAGGCGCTGCAGGCCCAGATCCGCCTGCAGCCAGGTTTTGAGCGTCCACTCCTCGGCGCTGCGGGGGGCGAACTCGGCGTGGGAGGCCTCGCTGGCCATGGCCACCAGCCCCTGGGGGGTGGGGATGCCGAAGGCCACCCCCAGGCCGGTGCCGGCCCCCAGGATCGCCACCGGCGCCTGGGGATCGCCGGGCCGGGGCCGCAGCGGTGCCTGCTGGGATTCGCTGAGGTGGGGAAGGCCGTAGATCAGCACGGCGAAATCGTTCACCAGCTCCACGCGTGCGAGGCCGCAGGTTTGTGCCAGGGCCCCCTCCTCCAGCAGCCAGGGCAGGTTGGTGAGCTGCACGCGGCCGCCGCGAACCGGGCCGGCCACGGCAAAGCAGGCACTGCCGGGGTGGGGCTCATCGGCGGGGCCCTCCGCGAGGAAGTGGTTCACCAGGGCGCTGAACTCGGCCCAGGCGGCGGAGCTGTAGCGCTCGCAGCGCCGTTGGCGCAGCTGCCCGTGCTCGAGGCTGTAGAGGGCCAGCAGCGTTTTGGTGCCGCCGATGTCGCCCGCCAGCAGGGTGGTCATGGCAGCAGCTGCAGGCTCGCTTGGCGGCCACCATTGGCCTCGGCGGCGGCGGCCACCAGGGCCCCGGCGGCCACGCTGCCCAGGTCGCCGTCGCGGCGGCTGCGCAGGCTGATGCTGCTGCTGTCGGCCTCCTTGGCTCCGATCACCCCCAGCACCGGGATCTTCATCTGCTCGCCGTTGCGG
>JBIKKZ010000246.1:0-2737 GCA_044360095.1 Vulcanococcus sp.
CCGCCAAAAAACCCGCCAAGCGTTGACCGCTGCGCTCGATCCCGACGAGCAACCGTTGATGGTCGACCCCCGGTTTGCACAGGGCGTGGCCCTGTTCAATGCCGGGGATTGGTATGCCTGCCACGACGTGTTCGAGGAGCTGTGGCATGAGTGCCAGGGCCCCAGCCGCAAGGCGCTGCAGGGGATCCTGCAGATCGCTGTCAGCCAGCTGCATCTGCAGCGGGGCAACCTGCGGGGAGCCACCGTGCTGCTGGGGGAGGGGCTTGGGCGGCTCCAGGCCTATGGCCCCGTGCAGCTGGGTCTGGACCTGGACCACCTGCGCAGTGCGGCCCAGGCTTGGCTGCAGGCCCTCCAGCAGAACCGGCCTGTGGAGTCCCTGCCGCCACCAGAGCTGCGGGCGGCCTCCCCAACCGGCGGCGGCGGCCCATCCCATGCGGGATACGATGGCCGCCAGTAGAGCGGACGTGCACGGGGTGAGTGGCGGATCCCAGCAGATGCACCGCTCCAAAAGGGGTTTGAGCGTCCGTGCTTCCTGGCTTGCCCTTCGGGCCCTGGGCACCGGTGGCATGGGCTTGTTGACCCTGACCTCGGGTTCTGCACTGTCCAACACCTTCAGCGGCCCCTCGGCGCCGCAACCCCTGCCCGTTCAACCGCAGCCCGTGCAAGCGGCGGCCCCTACCCCGGCCCGCGTGCGCACCGGCCTGGTCACGATTGAATCCGACCTGCAGCGCGCCGACCAGTCCACCGGGGTGATCACCGCCACCGGCAACGTGCGCATCGTCTATCCGGACCAGCGGGTGGTGGCCACCGCACGCCAGGCTCAGTACTTCAGCCGCGAAGGCCGTGTGGTGCTGAGCGGCGATGTGGACATCGTTCAGGAGGGCGGCAACCTGCTGCGGGCCGAGCGGGTGGTTTACCTGGTGGAGCGCGACCGCCTGGTGGCCATCCCCCCCACCGGCCAGCAGGTCTACAGCCGCGTCAGCCTGCCGCCGCGCCAGGGGTCAGCTCAGCCATGAGCCTGGAGCTGGATCGGGTGGCCCTCACCATCGGGGGGCGGCCCCTCGTGAAGCAGGTGAGCCTGCACCTGCAGCCCGGTGAAGTGGTGGGCCTCTTGGGGCCCAACGGCGCCGGCAAGACCACCACCTTCAATCTGGTAACGGGGCTGCTGCGACCCGATTCCGGCCAGGTGGTGATGAACGGCCAGAGCATTGCGCCGCTGTCGATGCCCTTGCGGGCCCGCCTGGGCATCGGCTACCTGCCCCAGGAGGCCAGCGTGTTCCGCACACTCAGCGTGCGCGACAACCTGCTGCTCGCCCTGCAGGAAAGCGGCCTGCCCCCGGGGGAGCGGCGTCAGCGGGCCGATCAGCTGATCGACGACTTTCACCTCAGCGCCTTCGCCCACCGCCGCGGTTTCCAACTGTCCGGGGGCGAACGCCGCCGCTGTGAGGTGGCCCGTGCCCTGGCGGTGGGGGAGACCGGGCCCCGTTATCTGCTCCTGGATGAACCCTTTGCCGGTGTCGACCCCCTGGCCGTGGCCGATCTCCAGGGCCTGATCGCCAGCCTGCGCGAACGGGGCATGGGCATCCTGATCACCGACCACAACGTGCGCGAGACCCTCGCGATCACCGATCGGGCCTACATCCTCACGGAGGGCAGCATCCTGGCGAGCGGCTCCTCACGGGACATGGCCAACGATCCCCTGGTCCGCCGCCACTACCTGGGGGAGGATTTCAAGCTTTGACCCGCCTACCCGCCACCCTCGCGTGCTGGGCCCAACGGCCCATGGAGCAGCTCCGGCGGCAGTGGCTTCGCATTCCCCTGCTGGACCGCTGGCTGACTTCGGAGCTGATCGCACCGTTGCTCTTCGGCATCGCCGCCTTCACGGCCGTGTCGCTGTCGGTGGGGGTGGTGTTTGAGCTGGTGCGCATGGTGGCTGAATCGGGGATGCCGCTGTTGGCCGCTGGCCAGGTGTTGGCGCTGCGACTGCCGGGGTTTCTGGTGTTGTCGTTCCCCATGGCCACCCTGCTGGCCACCCTGCTGGCCTTCAGCCGTCTGTCCGCCAACAGCGAACTCACGGCCCTGCGCAGCCTGGGGGTGAAGACCTGGCGGATGGTGTTGCCGGCCCTGGTGCTGGCCTTCCTAATGAGCCTGCTCACCTTCGTCTTCAACGACGTGATCGTGCCGGCGGCCAACACAGCCGCGTCACTCACCTTCGATTCCGCCCTGGGTCGCGCCCTGTCGGCCAAAACCGGCAAGAACATCGTGTATTCCCGCTTTGGCCCCATCGCTCCGAAAACCCCGGGCGATCCACCGGAGGACGGCCTGACCCAGTTGTTTTATGCCCGGGAATTCAAGGGGGGCACCATGAGCCAGGTCACCGTGCTCGACCTCTCCCGTGGGGGCACCCAGCAGGTGCTCACCGCCAAATCCGCCGTCTGGGATGAGCGCCGGGCGATGTGGGAGTTCCGCAACGGCAGCATCCTCACCGTGGATCCCGAGAGCGACATCACCACCTCGGCCAAATACACAAGCTATTTCTATCCATTTGTGCGCACCCCCATCGATGTGGCAGAGCTGCCCAGCGATGCCGCCCAGATGACCGTGGGCCAGGCGATGCGGGCCGAGGCGCTGCTCAGCCAAGCCGGTGATCAGAAGGAGGCCCGACGGCTGCGGGTGCGCATCCAGGAGAAGTTCGCCTTTCCCACCATCTGTCTGGTGTTTGGCTTGATCGGCAGCA
>JBIKKZ010000245.1:0-2737 GCA_044360095.1 Vulcanococcus sp.
TGAGGGCGAGGGCACTGAGTTGGGCAAGAAAGCGGGTCATCGGCTCAGGGCGGATCAGCGCAGGGAATACAGGGAGAGGAAGAAGGCGATGGCCAGGGCGAAGCCACCAAAGATCAGCACGTTTTTCTGGCCCGGCGTGAGCTGATTCACCCCCAGCCCGTAGCCGAGATTCTCTTCGAAGCCGCTGGGCTTGTTGCGGGGGCCAATGTCCTTGAAGGACTTGGTGGGGCTGCGGCACACCGGGCAGCGAAATCCAACCGGATCGAGGGCGCTGAAGGGGGTGCCGGGAACGATGCCGAGCTTTTTCACCCCTTCACCGGGGTCGTACACAAAGCCGCAGCTGCGGCATTCGAACCGATGGATGTCCGGATCGTCGACGGGGCCAGCGGGGTCTGTGGGCGCTGAGGGCCCTGTGGACTCCGCGTCGGAGGCCTGGGGCTCGAGGGGCTCCTCGCTCACGGCGCCTGCATCAATTGGCCGGACTCTAAGAAGTGGCTTGTTGGGCCGTTGGTCTGCGGGGCGAGGGGGCTGCAGGCGCGCTCCGGGGTTGGGACCAATCACGATGGGTTTTGGTACCACCCTTGGAGAGAAGTGGCCGGGAGCGTGCCAGGGCCTTCGGCGGCGATCTGTACGACCTGTACGGATGCTGACCAGTACGGATTTTGATGGGTGTTCTGACTGGTGCACGATCGGCTCGGCCCAGCTCCCGGCGGCGGGTGCCAGACTGCGCCCACGGTTGGGCTGATCGCGGCCTGTGTTCGTTCTTTCTGGCTACGACGCCTTTTTGGGCTTCCTGCTGATTGCGGCGGCGGTGCCCGTGCTGGCGCTCGTCACCAACAAGCTGGTGTCGCCCAAGTCGCGCAGCGGAGAGCGGGATCTCACCTACGAATCCGGCATGGAGCCGATCGGAGGCGCCTGGATCCAGTTCAACATCCGCTACTACATGTTTGCCCTGGTCTTCGTCATCTTCGACGTGGAGACCGTGTTCCTGTACCCCTGGGCGGTGGCCTTCCACCGCCTGGGGCTGTTGGCCTTCATCGAGGCCCTGGTGTTCATCGCCATCCTTGTGGTGGCGCTGGCCTATGCCTGGCGCAAGGGCGCCCTCGAGTGGAGTTGATGCGCCGCTGATCCCATGACCGACACCCTCTCCACCTCCCCCTCAGCAGCCGCCCTGCGCGATCAGCGCAACGCCAGCTGCAATCCCGTTGGTGCCCCGAAGGTCACCTCGGACCTGTCTGAGAACGTCATCCTCACCACCCTCGATGACCTGCACAACTGGGCCCGCCTGAGCAGCCTTTGGCCGCTGCTCTATGGCACGGCCTGCTGCTTCATCGAGTTTGCCGCCTTGATCGGCTCCCGCTTCGATTTCGACCGCTTTGGCCTGGTGCCGCGCTCCAGTCCCCGCCAGGCGGATCTGCTGATCGTGGCCGGCACCGTGACCATGAAAATGGCCCCGGCCCTGGTGCGGCTCTATGAGCAGATGCCCGAGCCCAAGTACGTGATTGCCATGGGGGCCTGCACCATCACCGGTGGCATGTTCTCCGCCGACTCCACCACCGCTGTGCGCGGCGTGGACAAGCTGATCCCCGTGGACCTTTACCTGCCGGGCTGTCCACCGCGGCCGGAGGCGATCTTCGACGCGGTGATCAAACTGCGTAAAAAGGTGGGCAACGAAGCCCTTGCCGAGCGCGGCAATCTGCTGCCAACCCACCGCTACTGCACCGTGCCCCACCAACTGAAGACGGTGGCGCCCCAGGTGGACGGCCGCTACCTGCGGGCCGAAACGCAACAAGCTGCCCTGGCCGCGGCTGCGGGCATCCCCGTGTCCGCCACCGGCACCCCCGTGACCACCCAGGAGCCCGCCGATGCCTGAAGACACCACCAAGCCGGAAGCCGCTGCAGCCACTACGGCTGCTTCCGCTGTGACGGTGACCGCTCCACAACCCGGCCCCGTGAGCCAGTGGCTCAGCGGCCAAGGGTTTGAGCATGCGGTGCTCGAGCCTGACCATCTCGGCGTGGAAGTGCTCGGCGTTGAGGCCCCTTTCCTGCCGGTGATCGCCGCGGCGCTCAAGGCCTCAGGCTTCGACTACCTGCAATGCCAGGGGGGCTACGACGAGGGCCCCGGTGGCCAGCTGGTGAGCTTCTATCACCTGGTGAAACTGGCGGCCCTTGCCGACCAATCCACGGCCAGCCAGCACCTGCCTGCCGCTGTGAAGGCCGAGGAGGTGCGCCTCAAGGTGTTTTTGCCCCGCACCGGTGACCTCACCATCCCCAGCCTCTATCCGCTGTTCCGCGGCGCCGATTGGCCGGAACGCGAAACCTTCGACATGTTCGGGATCCACTACGCCGGCCATCCGCACCCCAAGAGGCTGCTGATGCCGGAGGACTGGAAGGGCTTCCCGCTGCGCAAGGACTACGTGCAGCCCGACTTTTACGAACTTCAGGACGCTTACTGAGCTTTCGAGCGTCGCTGCCGTTTGTAGAAGCGCATCACCGCCAGGGCCACACTGCGGGGGTCGTGCCGCAGGGTCCCCGTGGGCCGTGCCCCCTGTAGGGGCGCCAGGGTGACGTCGTAGCCCTGGCTGCGCAGCCGCCGGTGATCACAGGCCACCGGCTCCGCCCCCCGCTGTCGGTAGTGGGCAACCAGGGGGGTGTCGCCCAAGTCCTCCTGGGCCAGCACCGCTGAGAACAGCTTTTGCTGCACCCCCAGGCTGGCCAGTTGGGCTTCAATCGCCCG
>JBIKKZ010000048.1:0-8773 GCA_044360095.1 Vulcanococcus sp.
GCGGGAATAAAAGAGCCCAAGAGACGCCGCACTGCTCTGCAGCGCATCCATCGGGTGCCCCTGGGAGGGGAAGCACTTCATCATGTCGCGGATGCGGAAGCTCACCCGCCGGTGCATCTGCACCTCGTGTTCAAACTCCCGCAGCTGCACCGCCGTGGGCAACTCGCCCCAGATCAGCAGGTAGGCGGTTTCCAGGAAGGTGCTGTGGGCCGCCAGCTCCTCAACGCTGTAGCCGCGGTAGGTGAGCAGCCCCCGCTGGCCATCAATGTCACACACCGACGACTGGGTGGCCGGCACCCCCTCGAGGCCCGGGCGGTATGCCGGAGCGGCCGTTTGCAACGTTGCCTCCACCACGGTGCTGCAGCTTGATCGGTTGATCGCAACCTAAGGCCAGCCCAGGAGTGCGTTGGTGCCCCTAGCCACCGGATGGGGCATTGGGGCTGCGGCGCCCCAACAACACCCGCGGCGGCAGCAGCAGCGCCAGGCGGGCCGACCCCGGAAGCGCCCCCTGGGGGGGTTGGGGCCATTGCAGCAGGGCCACACCGGCCTTCTTGAGTTGCAGGGCTTCGGGGGCCTGGCCCATGGGCACCCCGATCAGCAGGGCCGCCAGGGTGCTGAGGTCAGGCTCGTGGCCCACCAGGGCCAGGCGGCGCCAGCCCGAGCGTGGCGAAAGGGGCCCCAGCCAGCGCTCCAGCAGTGGCAACGGATCCGCCAGGGGGGCAAGGGCCGCCGCCAGCTCGAGCTCCGGGGCCAACCCCGCCGCCACCACCAGTTCCGCCGTCTGGCGGGCGCGCACCAGCGGACTGCTAATCACCAGATCACAGGCGAGGTCCAGCTCCGCCAGCCGCTGCAGCAGCCGCTGGCTGCGGGCACGGCCGGTGTCGGTAAGGCTGCGCTGGGCGTCGTCGACATCGGGGCCGCGCTCCTCGGCGATGCCATGGCGCAGCAGCAGCACTTCACGCTTGCGGGTCATGGCCAGCCCTCAATGCCGCAGTTGCAAGGAGGCCCGCAGCCGCAGGGCGCGGCGGTCGGCCCCATCGGGCTCAAGGCTGAGGGCCGCCCCCTCCACGCTGGGGGTGAGGGGGGTGCTGGCCAGCGTGTTCAGCAGCCGCCAGGGCTGCCAGCGGCGCAGCAGCCCCTGGGCGGTGCCGCCATCCATGGCCCACTGCAGCGGAGCCGCCGGGGCCCCGAGGGCCTGGAGTTGATCCAGGCGCCGCTGGGGCAGCTGCCGGCCCTCGTGCTGCTGGTTGAGCACCGCCAGCCCCTGGCCCCACCAGGCCCAGCCGCGCTCCTGGCTGCGGGCCCCCGCCAGCTGCGCCTGCAGCTGGTCGGGGTTGCCCTTCACCGGGCGCGACTGCAGCCGCGTCCAGGCCTGAACGGTGAGGCCCTTGCTCTCAAGCGGCGACAGGCTGAAACCCTGCTGCTCCAGCTCCGCCTGCAGCGGCTCGAGGGCCGGCTGATCCGGGCGGGTGGCGAGCAACCAACCCTCCGGTTGCTCAGCCCAGAGCAACGGCCCCGCGTCAGCGGCGGCCACCAGTTGGGGCAGGGGGCCGGCGGCGCTGGCCAGGGCCCGCTGCAGCAGGGGGGCCAGCAGCCGCGCCCAGGCGTTGGCCCCCTTGCTGTCGAGCAGCTGGGCGGGCTGGCTGAGCAGGGCCAGGCTGGTGGCCGGGGTCTGCAACTGCTGGGGCAAATCAGCGGGCAGGGCCGGCAGGGGCGGCAACGGCTCACGCAGCTGGGTAAGGGCATCCACGCTCACGCCGGCGCCCGCTGGGGCCAGGGCCGCCACCAACTCAATGGCCTGGGCGTCATCGCTGGCGGGCAACCCCAGCCACTGCTCCATGGCCTGGGGGCGGGCGGTGAGCAGGGCCACCCCCTGGCCCAGGCGCGCCACCGCCTGCTGCAGCGGCTGGCTGGCGGCCTGGTTGAGCTCGTCGATCTGGGACACGTCCAGCGCCTGCTCCAGCACCCCGCGGCCGGAGGCGATCAGCACCAGGTCGTCGTTGATCAGGGCGGTGGCCAGGGGTTGGGGATCCTGCCCCAGCAGGGCGCCGCGACCGCTGATCAGCCCCATGCCGCGGTAGCTGCTGATCTGCAGGTCGGTGCCGGCGAGGCTGCGGGTCTGCCAGAAGCGCTGCAGGAAGCGGCGGGCGCCGGCGCTGTCGCGGCTGCGCAGGGCCAGCACCCAACCGGGGGGCTGTTTGGCCTCCGCAGGGGTGAGCAGGGCGAAGCTGCTCTGGTTGCCCAGCCAGGGGGCCAGCTCCGAGCGGTAATCGAGGCCGGCGGCGGCGAACGCCCCATCGCGCAGGCGTTCGGCGGCGGCGGCGGCCTCACGCCGCTGGCGGGGGCGGGCCACCGCCCGGGCATAGGCGGCGGGCTGATCCGGGGCCACCAGCCAGTGCAGGCTGAGGGGGGCCGTGCGGGGCACAAAGCGGGCCGCCAGGGGCAACTCCAGCCGCTGGGTCTGCAGGGCCAGGGGGCTGTGGTTCCACAGCAACCACCACCCCGCCAGGGCGGCACTGAGCAGCGCCACGGCCACCGCCAGCACAGCCGCCAGGAAGGGGCGCGCCCTCATGCCTCGCACACAGGTGTGGCCTCATCTTTATCCATGGCCGGACCGCTGGCTACGGTGCCGCCATGGCCAGCCCATCCCCGCTCAGCGCCCGTGAGCTCCAATCCCGCCTGGAGGCCGGAGAGCCGCTGCAGCTGGTGGACGTGCGCGAACCGATGGAGCTGGAGCTGGCCCGGCTGGCGCAGCCCGTGATTCACCTGCCCCTGGGCAGCTCCCAGGACTGGATCGAGCGGCTGCCTGCCCTGCTCAACCCCGAACAGCCCGTGGTGGTGCTGTGCCACGCCGGCGTGCGCAGCTGGCAGTTCGGCTGTTGGCTGATGGAGGCCCAGGGCTACGGGCAGGTGTGGAACCTGCAGGGGGGCATCGACGCCTGGAGCGTGGAGGTGGACCCCACGGTCCCCCGTTACTGACGACTCCCCGCCGCTGACGGGTCCCCCTACGATCGCGGCACCATCCCGCACCGCAGACCGTGCAGCTGCTGCCGCGCCGGCAACAGGAAGTGCTGCAGGCCACGGTGCGCCATTACGTGGACACCACCGAGCCGGTGGGCAGCAAAACCCTGGTGCAGCGCTTCGGCCTCGACGCCAGCCCCGCCACGGTGCGCTCCGCCATGGGGGCCCTGGAGCAGCGGGGGCTGCTGACCCAGCCCCACACCTCCGCCGGCCGCATCCCCAGCCAACGGGGCTACCGCCACTACGTGGACTGGCTGCTGCCGGCGCCGGGGGCGGCGGTGGGCCAGCTGGAGCGGGAATTGATGGGGCTGAGCCTGCAGTGGGCCGCCCTGGACGACCTGCTGCTGCAACTGGCCCGGCGCCTCGCCGATCTCACCGGGCTGCTCAGCCTGATCACCCGCCCCCAGCGCCGCAACCCGCGGCTTCAAGCGCTGCGGCTGGTGCCCAGCGGCGAGCGGCTGCTGGTGTTTCTGGTGGAGGAGGACGCCTGCGCCAGCAACCTCAACCTGCGGCTGCCGGCCGCCGCCCACGACCAACTGGCGGCCCTGGAACGGTGGGCCTGCGACCAGCTGAGCCGGGGTGAGCTGCAGTGGCACACCCTGCCCAACCAACTGAAGCTCAGCGGCGCGGTGCTGAGGCAGGGGCTCCACAGCCACGGCCAAAGCCTGCCCAGCTCCCCCCAGGCGGCCCTCACCATGGGGCTGGGGGGGTTGCTGTTGCAGCCAGAGTTTCAGCGCAGCGACAGCCTCCGCCCGCTGCTGCAACTGGTGGAAGAGGAACCGGGCCAGGTGCTGCTCAGCGAGCAGGCCGGCGGGCATGGGGGCGTGTGGATCGGCACGGAACATCCCCACCCGGCCCTAGGGCCCTGCGCCGTGGTGCAGGCCAGCTACGGCGCGGGAGCCGACGGCCTGGGCCACGTGGCCCTGATCGGCCCGATGCGCATGGCCTATGCCACCGCCCGCTCCGCCGTGCAGGCGGTGGCCCGCACCCTGGAGCGGCTGCTGGGCTGAGCTCAGGCGCCGAGGGCGTCGCCCAGGCGATCGGCCACGGTGTTGACGTCTTTATCGCCGCGGCCGGAGAGGTTCACCACCACCTCGGTGCCGGGGGCCAGGGTGGGGCAGAGCTTCTCGAGCCAGGCAAAGGCATGGGCCGTCTCCAGGGCCGGGATGATGCCCTCCAGGCGGCAGAGCAGCTGCAGGGCATCGAGGGCCTCGGCGTCGGTGACGGCGCCGTATTCAGCGCGGCCGATGGTCTTCAGGTAGCTGTGCTCGGGCCCCACACCGGGGTAATCGAGGCCAGCACTGATCGAATGGGCCTCCTGCACCTGGCCCTCGCTGTCCTGCAGCAACAGGCTCATGGCTCCGTGCAGCACCCCCACCCGGCCCTCGGTGATGGTGGCGGCATGGCGGCCTGTGGCCACCCCATCGCCGGCGGCCTCCACGCCGATCAGGCGCACGGCGGTGTCGGGCACAAAGGGGTGGAACAGGCCCATGGCATTGGAGCCACCGCCCACGCAGGCCACGAGCACATCGGGGTTGCGGCCGAAGGCCTCCTGGCACTGGCGCTTGGTTTCCTCACCGATCACGGCGTGGAAATCGCGCACCAGCATCGGGAAGGGGTGGGGCCCGGCCACCGAACCGAGGATGTAGTGGGTGCTCTCCACGTTGGTGACCCAATCGCGGATGGCCTCGCTGGTGGCGTCCTTAAGGGTGGCGGTGCCGGCGGTGACGGGCTGCACCGTGGCCCCCAGCAGCCGCATGCGGAACACGTTGAGGGCCTGACGGCGCATGTCCTCAGCGCCCATATACACCACACACTCCAGGCCGAAGCGGGCGCAGACCGTGGCGGTGGCCACGCCGTGCTGACCGGCGCCGGTTTCGGCAATGATCCGCTTCTTGCCCATGCGCAGGGCCAGGAGCGCCTGTCCCAGGGCGTTGTTGATCTTGTGGGCGCCGGTGTGGTTCAGGTCTTCGCGCTTCAGCCAGATGCGCGGACCGCCCTCTGTGCGGCAGTAGTGCTCCGTGAGGCGCTCCGCCTCGTACAGCGGGTTGGGGCGCCCCACATAGGTGCGCAGCAGATGGTTGAGCCGGTCGGTGAAGGCGGGATCCTTCCAGGCCTCAGCGGCGGCCTGCTCCAGTTCCGCCAGGGCGGGGATCAGGGTTTCCGGCACGTACTGGCCGCCGAACTGGCCGTAGCGGCCCAGGCCGTTGGGGCGCGAACCGAGGGCAAGGGCCGCCGGATCCACGGAGCCGAGATCCACCTGGGGGAACGTGCTGGTCACCGGCGGCGCCTGAGCGGAATCGGCCCAGCGTAGGAAGCCGCGTTCAGGGCGGTGGTGGTGGCAGGGGTGGCCAGCCGGGGGGCTCATCGATGCGAATGCGGCTGGCCTCGCGGCGGCAGGGGGAGCTGCCGCTGAGGGAGGCCAGCAGGCTCGGAGGCCCCCCTGCCCCCTGGGGTGCGCAGATCGCGCGGGCCGGTTCACCCCGCAACCCCAGCCGCAGCAATTCCATCTGCAGGGGTGGCAGGTCGATGGGGGCGGCGTCTGCGCTCAACTGGGTCTAGCGACAACCGGTGCGATGGCCAAGGGGGGCTGGCAGGAATTCAGCAGGCCGGAGAGCCTGGCGCGCAGCACGGGGCCGGAGCCGGCGGCCACCCCCAAGGCCCAGCAGCAGGTCCGGGTGCAACGCACCAAGGCGGGCAAGGGGGGGAAGCTGGTGACCGCCATCAGCGGCCTGGAGGCCCCGGAGGCGGAGCGCAAGGCCCTGCTCAAAACCCTCAAGGCCCGCGCCGGCACCGGCGGCACCCTCAAGGACGGCCTGATCGAGCTGCAGGGCGACCAGGTGGCGGCTGCCCTGGAGGTGCTGCAGCAGGCGGGCTACCGGCCCAAGCAGGCGGGGGGCTGACGCTGGCGGTAGCCAAGGCGACGGGTTGGCCACAGCATGGGGCCATGCCCGTGAGTCAGCCCCGGCCGTACGCCCCCCTGCGCAAATGCCGCGTGGCTGTGCATGGGCTACGGCTGGCCCTGCGCGACAAGGCCGTGGCCTACAAGCTGGTCGTCTCCGTGGTGTTGCTCAGCCTGGCCTTCGCCCAGCGGGCCTGGGTGGATTTCGGACTGCTGCTGGTGGCCACGGCCCTGGTTCTGGCGGCGGAGCTGCTCAACACCGCCATCGAAGAGCTCTGCGATTACGTACAACCAGAGCGGGCAGCCCAGATCGGCGCCACCAAAGACATCGCCGCCGCCGGCGTCAGTCTGGCGATCCTGGCCTGGGTGGGGGTGCTGGCCCTGGAGGTCTGGCGGTTGGTGCTGACGCGGTAAGGCTGACGCGGCGGCCCCTGCTCCGCCCGCAGGCCAGGGGAGATACTTGGCCCCTCAGCTTTCAGCAGCGCACGATGGCCGCCCCTTCGGTTCCCTACGGCGAGCTCACCAACCAGGGGGCCTCCACCAACATCGCTTGGCATCACGCCTCGGTGGATCGGGCCGCCCGCGCCCAGCAGCGGGGCCACCGCAGCGCCATCCTCTGGTTCACCGGCCTGAGCGGCTCCGGCAAGAGCACCCTGGCCAACGCCGTGAATGCGGCGCTGTTTGAGCGGGGCCTGGCCTGCTACGTGCTGGATGGCGACAACATCCGCCACGGCCTCTGCAAGGACCTGGGCTTCTCCGACGCCGACCGCGAGGAGAACATCCGCCGCATCGGTGAAGTGAGCAAGCTGTTCCTCGATGCCGGCGTGGTGGTGCTCACCGCCTTCGTGTCGCCGTTCAAGGCCGACCGCGACCGGGCCCGGGCCCTGGTGGCCAACGGCGACTTCATCGAGATCCACTGCGCCGCGGATCTGGCGGTGTGCGAACAGCGGGACACCAAGGGGCTCTACGCCAAGGCCCGCGCCGGGGAGATCAAGGAGTTCACCGGCATCTCCAGCCCCTACGAAGCCCCCGAGACACCGGAGCTGCGGGTGGACACCGGCAGCCAAAGCCTCGAGCAGAGCGTGGAACAGGTGCTGACCCACCTGGGGGCCGCCGGCATCATTCCGCAGGCTGGCTGATGCCCCGCTGCTGGGCCCAGGCATCGAAAAAGGTTTTGAGGCAACTGGCCACCGGCACGGCCAACAGCAACCCCAGCAGATCCCCGAACCCCATCAGGCTGCCCACGCGGCTGCCGATCGGCAGGCTCACCAGCAACCACGCCGGTTGCAGCCCCACGATGCTGCCCATCAGGCGGGGCTGGATGCCCTGATCCACCACCTGGCCCACGCTGATGGCAGCCGCCAGCACCTCAAGGCCCGTGCGGGGATCCTCCAGGGCCAGCAGCAGGCTCACCAGCACGATCGTGACCGCACTGGCGTAGGGCACCAGGGTGGTGAAGCCGATGGCCACGGCGAACAGCACCCCATAGGGAATGCCCAGCAGCGTGAACACCAGGATCTGCAGGCCGCTGAGGATCAAGGCCAGCAGCACCTGGCCGGCGAAGTAACCGCGGAAAGTGCGGCCGATGGTGGTCAGCACCAGCCCGCGAACCCCCTCGGGCAACCAGCGGGCCAGCCCCGCCACGATCCCCTCCCCGCCCAGCAGCAGAAAAACCGCCAGCACCGCCACGATCACGGTGTTCACGGTGATGCCCACGGTGGCGCCAAGGATGCCCAGCAGCCGCTGGCTGAGTTGGCTGGCCAGCTGGCTGGCCCGGGCGAACAGGGTGCTGCTGAGGTCGGTGAATTCGGTGGGCAGGTGGCGGTCGGCGGCCCAGGCCTCGAGCCGATCCAGCCACTGCTCCCCCTCCGACAGCCAGCCCGGCAGGGCATTGATCAGTTCCCCCAACTGCTCCACCAACCGCGGCAGCAGCCACAGGGCTGAGAGCACCAGCAACGCCAGGCCCACCCCCACCACCGCCAGCACCGCCAGTTGGCGGGGCAGGCCGCGGCGGGCCAGCCAACGGGTGGGCAGATCCAGCAGGAAGGCGATCAACGCCGCCGCCACAAACAAGGCCGGGAAGGGCGCCAGGGGAAGCAGCAGCTGGCGCAGCACCCAGAGATTGAGGGCCAGCAGCGGCAGGGCCAGGCTCAGCCGCAGCCACAGGGGCAGAACCAGGCGCTCGAGCATCGGTGTCCCCTGCCGAGCAGCTACGACATCTGGGCCAGGTAAGCGGCGCTGCCCAGCTCCAGCAAGCGGCCGTCCTTGGCCACCACCTGATCGTGCAGCTCGCAGCGGTAGGCCTCCAGGCGCCGGGAGAGCGCGGCATCGGCGGTGGCCAGGATCTGGGCCGCCAGCAGGCCGGCGTTGGCGCCATTGCCGATGGCCACCGTGGCCACCGGGATGCCGGCGGGCATCTGCACAATCGAGTGCAGCGAATCCACTCCCGAGAGGGCGCGGGTCTGCACCGGCACACCGATCACCGGCAGGGTGGTGAGCGAGGCCACCATGCCGGGCAGGTGGGCGGCGCCGCCGGCGCCGGCGATGATCACCTTGAAGCCGCGGCCGGCGGCGGCCTCCGCGAAGACCACCATCTCGCGGGGGGTGCGGTGGGCCGAGAGCACCCGCACCTCACAGACCACCCCAAAGCGCTGCAGCATCTCCACCGCCGGCTGCATGGTGGGCAGGTCGGAATCGCTGCCCATCACCACCGCCACCCGCGGGGTCTGATCAGCGGGGGGAGCGTCCAACGGGGCCAAGCGCGGCAAGACTGTCATTGTCTCCCGTTCTGGCCCCGGGGCCAGCCACTCCGCTCCGATGCGCTGGCTCACCAACGTTCGATTGCCGGCC
>JBIKKZ010000247.1:0-2721 GCA_044360095.1 Vulcanococcus sp.
CTCGACCCCTCCGGCGTCAGCAGCGTGCTGGCGGCCAAGGTGGTGCGCAGCTTGCTGTTCCTGCTCGACCGCTGAATCCTGGCGGTGCGTTCAGTAGGCGCAGGTGCCGCTGGCCCGCTGCTCCCGCAGGCGCTCGTGCTGCTGACCAATCAGCTGCACCGCCAAGGTGGGGTGGTTGTGCAGCAGGTTGAGGAAGCACAGCCGATCCAGCCGCACCAGTTCCACTGGGGTGCGGGCCACCGCATCGCAGCGGTGAGCGCCGTCCTTCCAGATCACGTCTTCGTAGCTGAACAGCTCACCAGCGCGGTAGCAAAGCTTGTCGCCGGAGGCGTTGATCACCTCCACAATGCCGCGACGCACGCCGTAGATGGCATCGGCGGACTGGCCGGAGCGAAAAATCGCCGAGCCGGTGGGGAAGGCCACGGTCTCGCTGTCCACCTGGGTGGACATCAACGCGATCGGCGTTGGAACGGTGCTGATTGTGGCCATCGACAACGCGCCCCCCGCCGCGGACTGTGACTTCAGCCTGTCACCGTTCTCCCGCAGCTGCGGCAAGGCGCAACACAGCACACCGCCCCAACCCGAAAATTTCAGGTTGTCTTCAACTTTCCAGCACGTCGGCAAGCGCCAGCTGGCGGTTGCTCGATTCCACCACCAGGCTGCCGCCATCGGGGCTCAGGGGCAGCCGAGGGGGGCGGGCGGTCCAGTGGTGGCACCACAGCTCCGAGGCCAGGTCCCCATGGATCGGCAACTTGCGCAGCTGGCACCAGCCCAGCTGCGCCCCGTTCGGGGGGGCGCAGTGGCGGCAGCTGCGGCAGCAGGGTTTGTTGCCCATGGGGAGGGCCTTGGGTCGCCCAACGTAATCACGCTGGGGCACCGCCACCAGGGGGATCCCCGAAGCTGCGGGATCTCTTCCTGATCTGGAAGCCCATCGAAAGGGGGCTGGCATCTGGTGCCGCCCATCTCCCCACCACCCTCCATAGGATCCGGGCCCCTGCCCCAGCGCCATGGACGCCCCCCAGCCCCTGCAGCGCACCCCCCTGCATGAGGAGATCCTCGAGGCGGGGGGGCGCCTGGTGCCCTTCGCCGGCTGGGAGATGGCGGTGCAGTTTGCCGGCCTGCTGGAGGAGCACCGGGCCGTGCGCGAGCGCTGCGGCCTGTTCGACATCTCCCACATGGGGGTGCTGCGGCTGCTGGGGCCCGGCGCCAAGGACGCGCTGCAGGCCTTGGTGCCCACCGATTTGTTCCGCATCGGCCCCGGTGAGGCCTGCTACACGGTGCTGCTCAACGACCGGGGCGGCATCCGCGACGACCTGATCGTCTACGACCGGGGCTGGCGGGACGACCTCCAAAGCCACGAGCTGCTGCTGGTGATCAACGCCGCCTGCGCCGAGGCGGACACCGCCTGGCTTCGCAGCCAGCTGGAGCCCGCCGGCATCGCCGTGGACGACCACAAAGGCGGTGGGGTGCTGCTGGCCCTGCAGGGCCCCGAGGCCGCCCAGCGGCTGGAGCAGCTCTGCGGCGAGAGCCTCGCCGGCCTGCCGCGCTTCGGCCACCGCACGCTCACCCTCGCGGGCATCGGCGACGCCTTCGTGGGGCGGACGGGCTACACGGGGGAAGACGGCTTCGAGCTGCTGCTGAGCGCTGACGCCGGCCGGGCCCTGTGGCGCCACTGCCTGGAGCAGGGGGTGCAGCCCTGCGGCCTCGGCGCGCGCGACACCCTGCGCCTGGAGGCGGCCATGCACCTCTACGGCAACGACATGGATGCCAGCACCACCCCACTGGAGGTGGGGCTCGGCTGGCTCGTGCACCTGGAGATGCCCAAGGCCTTCATCGGCCGGGCGGTGCTGGAGGAGCAAACCGCCGCCGGCGCCCCCCGCCGCCTGGTGGGACTGCAGCTGCAGGGCCGGGCCATCCCACGCCACGGCTACCCGGTGCTGGCGGCGGGGGCCGCGGCCGGCGACCCGCCGATTGGCGCGGTCACCAGTGGGGGCTGGTCGCCCTGCCTGGAGGCGGGCATCGCCCTGGCCAGCGTGCCGGCCGCCCACGCCAAGCTCGGCACCACCCTGGCGGTGGAGATCCGCGGCCGGCTGGAGCCCGCCCAGGTGGTGAAACGGCCCTTCTACCGGCGTTGACGCCCCCGGGTGGGACAATCGCCGATTGCTTCCCCCACCTCAGCATGCGCAGCCACGGATGCGGCGACCTGCGCCCCGACGCCACCGGCCAGGCCGTGCAGATCTGCGGCTGGGTGGACCGCAGCCGTGACCACGGCGGGGTGATCTTCATCGACCTGCGCGACCGCAGCGGCACCGTGCAGATCACCGTGGATCCCGACAACGGCGCCGCGATGTTCGCCGTGGCGGAGCACCTGCGCAACGAAACCGTGATCCAGGTGGCGGGCACGGTGCGGGAGCGCCCCGCCGACGCCATCAACGACAAATTGGCCACCGGCCGCGTCGAGGTGCTGGCCAGCGCCATCACCGTGCTCAACGGCGTGAAGGGCAACCTGCCCTTCCCGGTGTCGGTGCACGACGAAGAAAACACCCGCGAGGAGCTGCGGCTGCGGCACCGCTACCTGGACCTGCGCCGCGAGCGCATGAACAGCAACCTGCGCCTGCGGGCCCAGACCATCCAGGCCGCGCGCCGCTTCCTCGAAGACCAGGGCTTCATCGAGGTGGAGACCCCGGTGCTCACCCGCTCCACCCCCGAAGGCGCCCGCGA
>JBIKKZ010000248.1:0-2696 GCA_044360095.1 Vulcanococcus sp.
CAGCAACCGCTGTCCCGGAAAGCGGCAGCGGATCAGGGCCCAGGCGATCACCAGCCCGAAGACCCCATTGACCAGGCTGGCCACCAGGGAGAGACCAAAGCTGATTTTGTAGGTGGCCAGGGCTTCCGGTGAGGTGGCGATTTCCCAGAACTCAGCCGGGCTCACCCGAGCAGCTTTGATCAGCATCCCCCCCAAGGGAAGAAACAGCATCAGCGTCAGATAGACCCAGGTGATGCGCCATGACCAGCTGGGGAGCTGCAGCTGAGGCAGCCGCTTGAGGCGACGAAGAACAGCGGCCATGCGGGCAGGCGGCTTGCGTTGTGACGACCGTACCACCAACACGGGCCAATTACTACGGTATCCCGGTGGGGGTTATGGGCTACAGTCGCCATGGCTGGTGCGTGCCGGCAAGGCAGGCACCACCGTTCACCAGAATTGGCTTACACGATCAACCGCCATGGGCATCCGGGTCGCGAACGTCAGCAAGCGCTTTGGCGACTTTCAGGCGGTTGATGACGTCAGCGTGGACGTGGAGAGCGGCTCCCTGGTGGCCCTATTGGGCCCATCCGGCTCGGGCAAAAGCACCCTTCTGCGCCTGATCGCTGGCCTGGAGGAAACCGACGACGGGCGCATCTGGATCACGGGGGAAGAGGCCACCGGTCGCAGCGTTCAAGACCGGCAGGTGGGCTTTGTGTTCCAGCACTTCGCCCTGTTCAAGCACCGCACCGTTCGCCAGAACGTGTCGTTTGGCCTGGAGCTGCGCCGCTGGAAAGGCGATGCCATCCGACGCCGCGTCGACGAGCTCCTGGAGTTGGTGCAACTGCAGGGTCTCGGCAACCGCTACCCCTCCCAACTCTCCGGTGGACAGCGCCAACGGGTCGCTCTGGCCCGGGCCCTGGCGGTGCAACCTCGGGTGCTGCTGCTGGATGAGCCCTTCAGCGCCCTCGACGCCAAGGTGCGCAAGGAGCTGCGTGCCTGGCTGCGCAATCTCCACGATGAGATGCATGTCACCACCGTGATCGTGACCCACGATCAGGAGGAGGCCATGGAGGTGGCGGACAAGATCGTGGTGATGAACCACGGCAAGGTCGAGCAGATCGGCACCCCCGCCGAGATCTACGACCAGCCCGCCACGCCTTTTGTGATGGGCTTCATCGGGGCGGTCAATGTGCTGCCGCAGGGGGCCATCGGCGTTGCCGGACCGAGCCCTGAGACGGGCGCAGCAGAGGCCCAACTGTTTGTGCGCCCCCACGACGTGGAGGTGTTCACGGCCCATCAAGAGGGCACGGTGGCTGTGGAGCTGCGGCGCCTCACCCACCTGGGCCGAGATCTGCAAGCTGAACTGGTCATGGCCGATGGCCAGGTGATCACCGCGCAGATCCCGCGTGAGCAGATGGCCTTCGACAGCCTTCAGCCCGGCTGCCGGCTGTTCGTGCGCAGCCGAGAAGCCAGGTCATTCGTGCCTGACTACAGCATATGAGATCAAGGGCAGGCTCTTAGAACACAATCCCGGTCGGGAATTAGATCTATGATGCCCTGGTTGCTCTGGCCCGCTTGTTTTCGGCGACCTTTCGCTACGCCCTGATCAGCCTTCTGGAGATTGCCTCCAGCGAAGAGGGCGTGAATGCAGCCGAGCTCGCCCGCCGCCATCAAGTTTCAGTGGCATATCTCTCCAACGTGCTCAGCGACCTCAAGCGCTTGGGGCTGATCAGGAGCCAGAAAGGGCGGCGTGGCGGCTATCAGCTGATGAAACCGCCTGGCGAGATTGACCTGCTCCGGCTTCACCAGGGTCTGGCCGGATCTCCGCCACTGCTGACGGGATCGTCCACCAATCCCGCCCTGCTGTGGCTGGACGGCCTGGAGTTGCGCTGGCAGCAACAGCTCGCATCGACGACGTTGCTCGAGGTTCAAGCCCAAGTTGCCGCTGCAGGGCAGCCCTAAACCGGCAGGCCCTTCTCGTTGAAGATCCCCTCGAACAGCACCGAGCTCAGGTAGCGCTCGCCCGAATCCGGCAGCACCACCACGATCGTTTTGCCCGCCTGCTCCGGCTCGCGGGCCAGCCGCAGGGCCGCCACCGCCGCCGCGCCGCAGCTGATGCCCGCCAGGATCCCCTCCTCGCGGGCCAGCCGCCGGGCCATGGCCACCGCCTCCTCGTCGCTCACCTGCTCCACCCGATCCACCATCGCCAGGTCGAGGTTGCCCGGCACGAAACCCGCCCCAATCCCCTGGATCTTGTGGGGGCCGGGCTGCACCGCCTGGCCGCTGCGGGTCTGGCTGATCACCGGGCTGTTGGTGGGCTCCACCGCCACGCTCAGCAGCGGTTTGCCCAACGTGCTCTTGATGTAGCGGCTCACCCCGGTGATCGTGCCGCCGGTGCCCACACCGCCCACGAACACATCCACCTGGCCGTCGGTGTCCTCCCAGATCTCCGGGCCGGTGGTGTCGTGGTGAATCTGGGGGTTGGCCGGGTTCACGAACTGCTGCAGCAGCACGTAGCGATCCGGGTCGCTGGCGGCGATTTCCTTGGCGCGGTTCACCGCGCCGGTCATGCCCAGGCGGCCCTCGGTGAGCTCCAGGTGCGCCCCGAAGGCCGTGAGCAGCTTGCGCCGCTCCAGGCTCATCGTTTCCGGCATGGTGAGCGTGAGCCGGATGCCCTTGCTCGCCGCCACAAACGCCAGGGCGATGCCGGTGTTGCC
>JBIKKZ010000249.1:0-2692 GCA_044360095.1 Vulcanococcus sp.
CGATGCGGGGCTGGCGATCAACCACGGCGCGCCGCTGTTCAACATCTGCAGCGATCCGGAGCCGTGGCTGCTGGATCCCCTGCGGCGCGGCGGCTGGATTGAGCCGTTCAGCGGCGCCATCCACAGCCTCGATGGCAACGGCCAGCTGGGGCCCGCCATCGACGACGGCTTCAGCAGCGGCCGCCTGTGGCAGGGCCGCGGCGGCATGGAGCAGCTGTGCCGCGGCCTGCTGGATCTGGCCCAGGGCCAGGCGGGCCTCACCGAGTTGCGCGGCGGCTGCCTGGTGCGCCACCTGCAGCCCCAGGCCGACGGCTGGACCCTCAGCGACCCCGACGGCCAACCGCTGCTGCACTGCCGCTGGCTGGTGGTGAGCGGCACCCTGCTGGCCCACCCCCGCTGCCGGCAGGTGTTCGGCTGGAGCGATGTGCCCCTCCGCAGCGCCGCGGCCCAACTGCAGGATCCGGTGCTGCTGGAGGCCTGCGGCGCCCTGGCCGCCAGCGGCTCCCAGGCCAGCAGCAACCTGCTGCTCACCCTGCCGCCCGAGGCGGCGGAGCCCTGGCGGCGGCAACCCTGGCGGCTGCTGCAGTTCACGGCGGCGGCGCAGGGGCGATGGGGGCTGCGGCGGGTGTCGCTGCAGCCGCAGGGCGACCGGCGCCTGGCGGTGGTGGCGGAATCCAGTGCCGCCTTCGCTGAGCGCCATCTGGATGTGTACGGCTCCCGCTCCTCCGCCGGCCAACTGCTGGGGGCCGCACCGGAGGCGGGGAAGGAGGCGGCGGTGCTGGAGCAGCTGGCACAGGCCCTGGGGGATGCCCTGCAGCTGCCCACCGCCACCGGGGATCGGCAGTTGATGCGCTGGGGGGCCGCCTTCCCCCAGGGGCCTGGCCTGGCGGCCCATCTGCAGCTCTGCCCCGCCAGCCGCATCGGCTTCTGCGGCGACGCCGTGGCGGGGGATGGCTTCGGGCGCGTGGAAGGGGCCCTGCGCAGCGCCGAAGCCCTAGCGGAACGCCTGCTGATCAGCGCCCCGGGGGGCCGGCGCTCACCACCTGCAGCTGGGCCTCCAGGCGTTGCTTGAGGCGGCTCTGCACCAGATGGCAGAGCTCATCCACCAGATCCCCTTCGGCCTGCCAGATGGTGCGGGCCCCATCGCGTTCACAGCGCACCAGGCCAGCCCGCTGCAGCTGGCCCAGCTGACGGCTGATGTGCGACTGGGAAAAGCCGGTGGCGCTGATCAGGCTGGCCACATCGGTGGGGCCATGCCGGAGCTGGCAGAGCAACTGCAGCCGCGCCGGCTCACTGAGCAGGCGGAAGAACTGGCTGTATTCCTCCAGCAGCTCGGGGGAGGGCGTCGAACCCGGCGATCCCATAACAATGGCCTATGCCGATAGCCGCATTATGCCCAGCCCGTCAGCCCCGGATCCGCGCCAGTTCTGGGACAACCGCTACGCCGAAGCGGCCTACGCCTACGGCGACCAACCCAACGACTTCCTGCGCGAGCAGGCCCACGGCCTGCCCGCCGGCGAGGCGCTCTGCCTGGCGGAGGGCCAAGGCCGCAACGGCATTCACCTGGCCCAACTGGGCCACCGGGTGACCTTGCAGGACCTCAGCCCCGTGGGGCTGGAGCGGGCCCGGGCCCTGGCGCAGCAGCGCCGCGTTTCGGTGCAGACCCTCTGCTGCGACCTGGCGGAGTTCCAGCCGCCCGCGGAGAGCACCGACCTGGTGGTGGCGATCTGGATGCACCTGCCAGCGCCCCTGCGGGCGCGGGTGCACCGCATCGCCGTGGAGAGCCTGCGCCCTGGCGGGCATCTGATCCTGGAGGCCTACACCCCACGCCAACTGGCCCTCGGCACCGGCGGACCGCCCAGCCTGGATCTGCTGATCGAGCCCGAGACCCTGGCCCAGGAGCTGCGGGGCCTGGAGTGGCTGGTACTGGAGGAGCGCGAACGCCTGATCGATGAGGGGCCATACCACCGGGGCACCAGCGCCGTGGTCCAGGCCCATGGCGTGAAACCGCTTATGCGTGTATAGTCATAAAAGCTTGATCTTCCCGGGTCGATGGCTGATCCATCCCGTGCAATCACCAGTGCAGCCGCCGGCGGTCAGAGCCTTCTGCTGCGGCAACTGTTTGACGCCGACACCGGCACCTTCACCTACCTGCTCGCCGACGTGGCCAGCCGCCAGGGGGTGCTGATCGATGCGGTGTTCGAGCAGCACAGCCGCGACCTGTCGCTGGTCCGGGAGCTGGGCATCAGCCTGGTGGCCTGCCTCGACACCCACGCCCACGCCGACCACGTGACCGGCAGCTGGCTAATGCACGAGGCCACCGGCTGCGCCATCGGCCTGGCGGCGGCCGTGGGCGCCGCCAACGTGACCCTGCCCCTGCAGCACGGCGATCGCGTGGCCTTCGGTGATCGCGCCCTTGAGGTGCGCAGCACCCCCGGCCACACCGATGGCTGCATCAGCTTTGTGCTTGACGACCAATCCATGGCCTTCACCGGCGATGCGCTGCTGGTGCGGGGCTGCGGCCGCTGCGACTTCCAGCAGGGCAACGCCCACACCCTCTGGCGCTCGATCACCGAACAGCTGCTCTCCCTGCCCGAGCACTGCCTGCTCTACCCCGGCCACGACTACACCGGCCGCGGGGTCACCTCGGTGGCGGAGGAGAAGGCCTTCAACGCCCGCCTGGGCGGCGCCG
>JBIKKZ010000250.1:0-2687 GCA_044360095.1 Vulcanococcus sp.
GCGCTGCGTGTCGTCGGAGGACGGCATGACCGCCGATTGGTCGCGGCTGCCCTACGACCTGCTGGAGACCATCTCCAATCGCATTGTGAATGAGGTGAAGGGCGTCAACCGGGTGGTGCTCGACATCACCAGCAAGCCGCCGGGCACGATCGAGTGGGAATAGGGCGGGCCGGCGCCCATGGCCGCGGCCGCAGGGCTCCGTTACCCTCGGGGCCCCCGGCCCAGGAGCCTTGACCGCCGCCCCCCAGCAGGACCTCCAGCTGCAGCGCCGTCTCCGGCAGGACAGCATTCAGCTGGCCGGCAAGGTGGTGTATCTCAACCCGTTTTTGTATTGGCGCCGCTTTGACGCCAACACCGACCGTTGGCTGCGGGAACCCGGCCAGCTGCCGGAAGATCAGATCGTCACCAATCGGCTGCGCTTCTACCCCGAGCTGGATTGGGAGTTGCTGAGTGATGAGGAGCGCACCGTCAAGGACGGCGCCGTGGAGATGTTCCTCAAGAGCCTGGAGCTGATCAGCACGTTCAACCCCGACCTCACCCCCGGCCAGCTGCTGGAGGTGGAGCGCAAGATGGCGGTCACCAAGAAGCGGCCCTTCGAGCGCTGGGTGGGCAAGGCATTGCGGCGGCGCCTGCAGCAGGAGGTGAATGAGCGCCGCCGGTTTGATCGGGAGCGCCTGCTGCGCGATTGGGGTGAGTGGTTGCTGCTGCCGGTGACCCGCCAGGCCCTGTTGCCCCTCTCGGCCCTGCTGGTGCTGGCGGTGGGCGGCGGTTGGTGGTGGGGCTCCCAACAGTTCTGCCGCCAGCAGATCGTTCAGCCCGGCATCGAGGCGGCGCGCTGAGCGCGCCAGACTGGTGACCCTTCAGCCGGCCGGCTTGGCGTGATGCCTTCCCAACCCCTCGATGCCCTGCGGCTGGTGGTGATGCAGGAGTGGCTTCCCCTGGGCTTGGCGGTGGTGGACCGCGCCCGCCGGGGCGGTGTGGGGGCCGTTGTGGAGGGCTTCACCAACGCGGAGGATCCGTTGGATCAATTGCGCCAGGAGGGGGAGCCGGCGGCCCGGCAGCTGCGCGACAGCCTGGATCGTGTGCAGCCCGGGCTGGGCAATCCGGTGATGACGGTGCAGGTGCGCGACCTGGAGCAACCCCCCGCTGAGGGCGACCTGCAGGGGGCCCTGGCCCGCATCGGTGAGCGCCTGCAGCTGCTGGAGCAGCGGCTTGGCGCGGAGCCCTGAGGCCGCGATGCTGACCGCCGGAGGGGGCCATCGCCACAGCGGCATGCAGCAGCAGCCGGCGGTGCTGTTGACGGTGGTGGTGCTGTTCGCCTCGGCGATGGTGCTGCGGCTGGGGTGGCTGCAGCTGGTGCAGGGCCAGGAGAACCGCGCCCGCGCCGATGAAAACCGCATCCGGCTCGTGCCGCGCCATCCGATGCGGGGCCGGATTCTGGATCGCAATGGCCAGGTGTTGGTGTCGAGCCGCCTCACCTACAACCTCTACGTGCAGCCTCGCCAGGTGCCGGCGGCCCAGTGGCCTGGCCTGCGCGATCGCCTGGCTGTGGTGATGGGCATCCCGGCGCCGGAGCTGGATCAGCGGCGCCGCACGGGGATCAACCAGGAGGGGTTCCGCATTGAGCTCGCCACCAACCTCAAGCCGCAGCAGGTGCTGCGCTTCCGGGAGCAGGCCGCCAACCTGCGCGGGGCTGAAGTGGATGTCGACTACCTGCGGGCCTATCCCTACGGCAGCCTCGGCGCCCACGTGCTCGGGTACACCAGCCCGATCACCGCGGAGGAGTTCGACAGGCTGGAGGCCAAGGGTTACCGCATGCAGGACCGCATCGGCCGCAGCGGCATTGAGAACGCGTTTGAGCGCCACCTGCGCGGTGAATGGGGCGGCCAGCAGCTGGAGGTCAACGCCGCCGGTGAGGTGCAGCGGGTGCTGGGGGACAAGCAGGCCAAGCCCGGCAATGACCTGCGGCTCACCATCGATCTGGAGCTGCAGAAAACCGCGGAGAGGGCCTTGGCGGGGGTGCGCAAGGGGGCGATCGTGGCCATGGACCCGCAAACCGGCGCCATCCGCGCCATGGCCAGCCGGCCCAACTTCGATCCCAACATCTTTGCCAACGGCCCCACCGCCGCCCAGTGGACCGCCCTGGGGGGGCCGGAGGCGCCGATGCTCAACCGCTCCTTCCAGGGTTACCCCCCCGCCAGCACCTTCAAGTTGGTGACCACCATCGCCGGCATCGAGTCCGGCCGCATGGGCGAAACCTCCAAGCTGCCGACGATGAATTCGTTTTGCCACCGGGGCCAGTGCTACGGCGACCACGGCAGCTTCGGTGCCATCGGGTTTCCAATGGCGCTGGCGGTGAGCAGCAACAGCTTTTACTACCAGGTGGGCCTGAAGGTGGGGCCCAAGGAGCTGTTCAAGGCGGCCCGGCGCATGGGCTACGGCCAGCTCACCGGCATTGAGCTCAAGGACGAGGACGGCGCCGGCTTGCTCGGGGATGAGGCCTGGAAGTGGAAGGTGTATGGCGAGCCCTGGACCTCAGTGGACACGATCAGCTCCTCCATCGGCCAGGGGCCGGTGCTGGTGACCCCCCTGCAGATGGCCCGGTTGTATGCCGCCGTATCCAATGGGGGCTGGCTGGTGACCCCCCACGTGGTGGAGCGGCCGGTGGAGCGGCGCTGGATCGGCCT
>JBIKKZ010000251.1:0-2663 GCA_044360095.1 Vulcanococcus sp.
GCGATGTGGTGCGCGTGTATCTCCCGCCCGATGCCAACAGCCTGCTGGCGGTGGCGGAGCAGGCGCTGGTGGAGCCGAATGTGTGCAACCTGATCGTGAGCGACAAGCAGGCCCACCTGCAGTACCTCAGCCTGGAGCAGGCCCGTGCCCACCTGGCCAAGGGCATCGGCCTGTGGAGCTGGGCCAGCAACGATGAGGCTCCCACTGACCATGGCGCTCTGGCCGACCCGGATGTGGTGCTGGCCTGCGCCGGCGACATCCCCACCAAGGAAACCTTGGCGGCGGTGCAGATCCTGCGGCGCCAGATTCCGCAGCTGCGCATCCGGGTGCTCAACGTGGTGAAGCTGTTTGCCCTCACCCAGCCCAGCGAACACCCCCATGGCCTCAGCGACCGTGACTTCGACGGGCTCTTCACCACCGATCGGCCCGTGATCTTCAACTTCCACGGCTACCCCTGGCTGATCCACCGGCTCACGTATCGGCGCACAAACCACGCCAACTTCCACGTGCGCGGCTACAAGGAACGGGGCAACATCAATACGCCCCTGGAGCTGGCGATGAACAACCAGATCGACCGCTTCAACCTGGTGATCGATGTGATCGACCGGGTTCCGGGGCTAGGGTCGCGCGCCGCCCATGTGAAGGAGGAGATGAAGGAGGCGATCCTCGCCAACCGCTCCTACGCCCATGAGCACGGCATGGACGCCCCCGACATCACCCACTGGCGCTGGCAGGTTGAAGCATGAAGGACCACACGCCCCGCCCCCTGCAGCTGCCCACACCGGGCTGCTACGCCGACCCGGACCGCAGCGGCCTCACGGCCGATGACGTGTTCGACGGCATGGCCGAGCACCTCTTCTACACGCTCGGCAAACTCGCCCCCACCGCCAGCCGCCACGACCTCTACCTGGCCCTGAGCCATGCGGTGCGCGATCGGCTGATGACCCGCTACCTGGCGGGCATCGAGGCCATCAATGCCACCCCCACCCGGGTGGTGGCCTACCTCTCGGCGGAATTCCTGATCGGCCCGCAGCTGGGCAACAACCTGCTGATGCTGGGCATCCAGGAGGCCGCCACAGAGGCCCTGCGGCGCTTCGGCATCGACAGCCTCGAGGAGATTCTCGAGGTGGAGGAGGAGCCGGGCCTGGGCAACGGTGGCCTGGGGCGCCTGGCGGCCTGCTTCATGGAATCGCTGGCCAGCCTGCAGATCCCCGCCACGGGCTACGGCATCCGCTACGAATTCGGCATCTTCGACCAGCTGATCCGTGACGGTTGGCAGGTGGAGATCACCGACAAATGGCTCAAGGGCGGTTGGCCCTGGGAGATCCCCCACCCCGACCAGGCCTGCTTCGTGGGCTTCGGCGGCCGCACCGAGAGCTACCGCGATGAGCGGGGCCACTACCGCGTGCGCTGGATCCCCGAAGAGCACGCCATCGGCGTGCCCCACGACGTGCCGGTGCTGGGCTACCGGGTGAACACCTGCGACCGGCTGCGCCTCTGGCGCGCCGACGCCAGCGAAAGCTTCGACTTCTACGCCTTCAACATCGGCGACTACTACGGCGCCGTGGAGGAGAAGGTGGGCAGCGAGACCCTCTCCAAGGTGCTCTATCCCAACGACGGCACCGATGAGGGGCGCCGGCTGCGGCTCAAGCAGCAGCACTTCTTCGTGAGCTGTTCTCTGCAGGACATGCTGCGCAACCTCGACCAGCGCGGCATTCCGGTGCAGGAATTCCCCGACCACTGGGCAGTGCAGCTCAACGACACCCACCCCGCCATCGCCGTGGCGGAGCTGATGCGGCTGCTGATCGACGACAAGCACCTGGAGTGGGACCAGGCCTGGGACATCACCTGCCGCTCCCTGGCCTACACCAACCACACGCTGCTGCCGGAGGCCCTGGAGAAGTGGGGGCTGCCGCTGTTCGGCTCGCTGCTGCCGCGGCATCTGGAGCTGATCTACGAGATCAACCGCCGCTTCCTGCAGGCGGTGCGCATCCGCTACCCCGGCAACGAGGCCCTTCTGCGCAAGGTGTCGATCATCGACGAGGAGGGCAGCAAGGCGGTGCGCATGGCCAACCTGGCCACAGTGGCCAGCCACCACGTGAACGGCGTGGCGGCCCTGCACAGCGAACTGGTGCGCACCAAGCTGCTGCCGGAATTTGCGGCCCTGTGGCCGGAGAAGTTCACCAACGTCACCAACGGCGTCACGCCGCGGCGCTGGATGGCCCTGGCCAACCCCGCCCTGCGGCAGCTGCTGGCCGAAAGCATCGGCGAGGGCTGGGTGTCGGATCTGGATCAGTTGCGCCAATTGGAGCGCTACGCCGACGACAGCGCCTTCCTGGAGCGCTGGCAGGCCACCAAGCTGGCCAGCAAGCGGCACCTGGCCAACTACATCCACCGCCAGAGCGGTCTGCTGGTGGATCCGGCGTCGATGTTCGACGTGCAGGTGAAGCGCATCCACGAGTACAAGCGCCAGCACCTCAACGCCCTGCAGGTGATCGCCCACTACCTGCGGATCAAGAACGGCCAGGCGGAGGGGATGGCGCCGCGCACGGTGATCTTCGGCGGCAAGGCGGCGCCCGGCTACTACATGGCCAAGCTGATCATCCGCTTCATCAATGGCATCGCCGAAACGGTGAACGCCGATCCGGACATGGACGGCCGCC
>JBIKKZ010000049.1:0-8557 GCA_044360095.1 Vulcanococcus sp.
GGAGCTACGAGAAGATCCTCGAACTGGTGAACCGCAAGGTGCTGCTGCCGCCGTTGGGCATGGTCACGGTGGCCGCCCTGCTGCCCCAGCACTGGGAGATGAAGCTGGTGGACCGCAACGTGCGGGAGGTCACCGAAGCCGAGTGGGCCTGGGCGGAGCTGGTGGTGATCTCGGGAATGATCGTGCAGAAGGCCGACATGGCCGAGCAGATCGCCCGCGCCAAGCAGCGCGGCCTGCCGGTGGCCGTGGGGGGTCCGTTCGCCAGCTCCACGCCGGATGCCCCCGAGCTCAGCCTGGCCGATTTCAAGGTGCTCGACGAGGGGGAGATCACCCTGCCCCTGTTCATCGAGGCGATCGAACGGGGCGAGAGCCAAGGGCGCTTCTCCGCCAACGGCGAGAAGCCGGATGTCACCGGCACACCGGTGCCCCGCTTCGATTTGCTGCAGCTCGAGGCCTACGACTCGATGAGCGTGCAGTTCTCGCGGGGCTGTCCGTTCCAGTGCGAGTTCTGCGACATCATCGTGCTCTACGGCCGCAAGCCGCGCACCAAAACCCCCGAGCAGCTGATCGCCGAGCTGCAGTACCTCTACGACCTGGGCTGGCGCCGCTCCATCTTCCTGGTGGACGACAACTTCATCGGCAACAAGCGCAACGCCAAGCTGTTGCTGCCGGCCATCAAGCAGTGGCAGATCGAGCGCGGCTACCCGTTCAGCTTCGCCACGGAAGCCTCGGTGGATCTGGCGGCCGACGATGAGTTGATGCAGATGATGGCGGAAAGCCGTTTCGATTCAGTGTTCCTGGGAATCGAAACGCCGGATGAGGCCAGCCTCTCGATCGCGGGCAAGCACCAGAACACCCGCAGTTCTCTCGAGGAATCGGTGGACCGCATCACCTCGTACGGCATCCGGGTGATGGCGGGGTTCATCATCGGCTTCGACGGCGAACAGACCGGCGCCGGCGACCGCATCGTGACCTTTGTGAGCCGCACCGGCATCCCCGCCGCGATGATGGGCATGTTGCAGGCCCTGCCCAACACCGGCCTCTGGCACCGCCTGGAGAAGGAAGGCCGGCTGATCCAGGAAAAAGCCGATGCCAAGGGGGTCAACCAGACCAACCTGCTCAACTTTGTGCCCACCCGGCCAATCCGCGACATCGCCAACGAGTACGTCGACGCCTTCTGCCGGCTTTACGAGCCCAACGCCTACATCGATCGGGTCAAGCACTACTACCTGAAGATGGGCAAACCCCTCTGGCAGCAATACGTGCCGGCGGCCTTCGGCAAGGCCACCCTGCCCGCCTGGAACGATGTGCGTGCCCTGTTGATCGTGATCTGGCGGCAGGGCCTTAAGCGTGACACCCGTTGGCGCTTCTGGCGTTCGCTGCTGGAGGTGGCCCGCAAGAACCCCGCGGTGCTGGAGCAGTTCCTGGTGGTGCTGGCCCACAACGAGCACTTCCTTGAATACCGCGCCGTGGTGACCCGTGAAATCCAGGAGCAGCTCCAGGCCCTGCCCCCGGAACCGCCGCCGGCGCCGGCGCCGGCCAGCCGCGAGCTGCAGCCGGTCTGATCGCGGCCCGCCTGAATCAGTCCTGGATGTAGTCGCTGCCATCGTCGAGGCAACGCTCCGCCTTCTGCAGTTCGCGCCCGAGGTAGAGGGCGTGATCCAGGCGGCTCAAGGGGAAAGGCCCATCGCCTTCGGTGAGGGCCATGCCCAGTTCCTTGGCGCTGCGGCCGCGGTAGGTGGCCAGCGGGGCACGGGGGCCAGCGCCGCGGCAACGGATCACCTCACCGGTGTCGGGATCGGTGGCCAGGCCGCGCTCGTCGATGCCGTTGCCGTAGTGCTCGGCGATCAGCTCCCCCGCGGCGCGGTCGAGCTTGATCAGGAAGTAGCCCTCTGGATCCAAGGCGATGAAACGTTGGGAGAGGCGCCCATCGAGTTCTTGGCGCTGCTCCGCGGAAAAGCTGCTCATGCGGCGATGCTAAGCAGCCGATTCGGCCTTGAACTCAGCCAGGCTGGGGGCCGACGCGGTGAACGGCAACTCCGCATTCACCGCCTCAATCTCGGCCAGCTGCTCGCGGTTGGCCTCCGGTAGCCAACGGCGCAGGATCGCCTCAAACTCCTCGTCGTACCAGCGGTGCAGGCTGGCGTGGGGGCGGGCCACAAAGCCCCGGCGCCGTTTGTGGCTGCCGCCGGCACCGGGGTCAAAGCGCTGCACACCGTTGGCGATCGCCCAGGCAATCGGCGCGTAGTAACACACTTCAAAGTGCAGGTTCTCCACCTCCACATCGCTGCCCCAGTAGCGACCCCAGAGCTGCTCCTGGCTGTGCACGCAGAGCGACATCGCCACCGGATCCTGGGGGTCGCCGCGGTGGGCACTGAACAGCACCAACGACGGCCGCAGCTCGTCGGCGTTGTGTTCAAAGAACTCCGCCGTGAGGTATTTGCTGCCCCAGGGCCCCCAGCGGGCGCAGTGCTGGGCGTAAAAGTGGTGCATGCGCTGCAGCAGGTGCGGGCAGATGGCTTCCCCCGCCAGCGGAGTCACGCTGAGGCCGGCCGCCTGCACCGCCTTGCGCTCCCGCTTGATGTTGCGGCGCTGGTTGGCGTTGAAGCTGGCCAGGTAGTCGTCGAAGCTGGCGTAGCCCTGGTTGCTCCACAGGCTCTGCTGGTTGAGCCAGGTGTGGCAACCGGCCGCCTCCGCCAGGGGGCGCCACTGGGGATCCACGTAGAGGAAGTTGCAGCTGAAGATGCCGTTCTCGCGGCAGAAGCCATCGATCAGCTCCAGCATCAGCGGGGTGAGGGCTGCGGCGTCCTGGCCTGGGGCGGTGAAAAAGCGGTAGCCCACCACGGGGCTGAGCGGACTCATGCCCAACAACTTGGGGTAGTAGCGGTGGCCCAGCTGGGCGGCGAGCTGGGCGAAGGATTGGTCGAACACAAATTCGCCGTAGCTGTGCCCCTTGAGGTAGAGGGGCGCCGCGGCGATCAGCTGCTCGCCCTGCCAGAGGCCCAGATGGCAAGGCTGCCAGCCCTGGCGCGGCACCACACTGCCGCTGCGCTCGAGCCGCACCAGCCAGCGCCAGGAGTAAAAGGGAATCGGATCCGCAGCCGTGAGGGCATGCCACTGGGCCTCGGGAATCTCCGCCATCGCGCGATGCCAGCGGGCCGTGAGCTCAACCATCAGGGCAGGCGAGGGCTTGGGGCTGCGGCCGGCACCCTAGGCAGCGCGCTGCTGCTGGCGGCGACCCCAGCAACCGCCCAGGCGGGGCTGCTGGCGCCGCTGTTGTCGCTGATGCGGCCCCAACTGGAGCTGCGCATCACCGCCGCCTGCCAGCAATGGGCCGCCGCCGGCGACAAGGGCCTCGAAGAGCGCATGGGGCCGCCCTGCCGGGCCCTGGCGGGCCCCACCAGCCGCTGCCTGGTGGATGAAACCGAACGCAGCGGCCGGGGGCTGGGGGTGATGAGTGAGCTGCTGGCGGGCCGCTTCGGCGACGACAGCGAAGTGGTGGTGAAACGCTGCGCCGGGCGGTTGCTGGGGCTGCCGCCCGACAGCTTCCAGGACGTGCCCATCCGCGAGCTGGCCAAGCGCTTCAAAGCGGCGGCACCGGCGCCGGCGCCGGTGCCCTGAGGCGCCGGTAGCGCAGCAGCAGTTCATCGCCGCCGAGGGGCCGCTGCTCCTCAAGGAGCCAACGGTTGGGCTCCAGCTCCAGCGCCGCCGGCAGCCAGGTGTGGCCGCCGCCCAACAGCTGCGGGCAGAGGGTGAGCTGCAGTTCATCCACCAGCTGTTGCTGCAGCAGCTGCCCCGCCAACTCCGCACCCCCCAGCAGCACCAGGCGCCGCAACCCCGCAGCGCCAAGGGCCTCCAGCGCCTCAGGCCAGCCCTCCAGCGGCAGCTCCCGCGCAAACCCACTGGGCAGCGGGCCCAGGCCCCCGGGGCGCACCAACCAGCGCCGCAGCGGCTGCTGGAAAAACGGCAAGGCGGAATCCAGATCCCCCGAGCGGCTCACCACCAGGGCCAGGGGCTGGTCGGGGCGTTGCTGGCGGCGGCGTTCGGCCAGCAGGTCTTGGCCATGGATCAGGCAGGTAGAGCCGTGGAGCCGCAGGGTGCGGGCGCCGATCAGGCAGGCATCCGCCCAGGCCAGGGCCTCCTCGAGGGCGCGGCGATCGCCGCGGTCGCCCAGCTGGGCGGCACCGCCATCGGCGGGGGCAAGGCGGCCATCGAGGCTGACCGCCAGCACCAACCGCAGCTCAGGCGCCGGCAAGCGCCTCGAGGGCTTGGGGGCGCATGCCCAGTTGGGGCACCTCGGCGAATACCTCGGCGGCGTTGTTGGGGCTTTCCTGCAGGCGGATCTTGTGCAGGCTGGCCCCCAGCTCCGCCACCGGGGCACTCAGCAGATCGGCGATGTGCAGGGCGATGTTTTCGGCGGTGGGCACCGTGGTGGCGAAATGGGCCACGTCCTTGTTGAGGAAGGTGTGGTCGAACGGCTCCACCACCAGGGCATCGACGCGCTCCTGCAGGGCCGCCAGGTCGCAGACCATGCCGGTGCGGGGATCGATGCCGCCGCGCACGGTCACCTCCAGCAGGTAGTTGTGGCCATGGCCGTGGGGGCGGGCGCACTTGCCGTAGATGGCGTCGTTCTGCTCCGCGCTCAGCTCCGGCCGAGCCAGGCGATGGGCGGCGGCGAAGTGGGTGCGAATGGTGAGGAAGGCTTCCATGGAATCGCCGAGCACATCGGCCCAGAGGGTGTCGGTTTCGTGCAGCCGCAGGCCCAGCAGCGGCAGGTGGGGCGCCAGACGGCGCCAGATCGCCAGGGCCAGGGCCTCGGTGGTGGGCAGCATCGCCTCGGGGCGCTCGAGCGCAAACTCGGGCCAGACCCCATTGAGGCAACGGAAATTGAGCTGATCGGTGACCTGCTCGCGGATGGCGTGCTTCACCTCCGAAAGGTTGAGCACCATGCCATCGGCATCGAGGCCTCCCCCCATGGCCACGGTGAGCTCGTAGTTGTGGCCGTGGCCGGGCTCCAGGCTGCAGGCGCCGAAACGGGCCCGGTTTTGTTCAGCGCTGAGTTCGGGCAGCCAGTAGCGGTGGCTGGCGCTGAAGGTGGCCCGCCGGGTGATCACACAGGGGCGGCCCTGGCCATGGGGGAGAACCGGGGCGGGCACCGGGCTCGCCGGGGGCGCCGCCATCACGGGCGGGGTCATGACAGCGCAAGTGGTGATCGCGCATCCTAAGAAGGTTGGCCGCCGGCCTGGCTGCAGCCCAATGACCGCCCCCCACAGCACCCTGCGACAGCGCCTGGAGGGCCTCAACCTCTACTTGGTGGGGATGATGGGCAGCGGCAAAAGCACCGCAGGCCGCCACCTGGCCCAGCAGCTGGGGTATCGCTTCATGGATGCGGACACCAGCGTCGAGCAGGTGGCGGGGCGGCCCATCCCCGAGATTTTCGCCACCGACGGAGAGGCGGAATTTCGCCGCCTGGAGGCGGCGGTGCTCAATCAGATCGCCAGCTGGCACTCGCTGGTGGTGGCCACCGGCGGCGGCGTGGTGACCCAGCCGCAGAACTGGGGCCAACTGCACCAGGGGGTGGTGATCTGGCTGGATGCCCCCAAGGCCCTGCTGTTGCAGCGACTGGCGGCGGACCCCACCCCCCGGCCCCTGATGGAAGCCCCCGATCCGGCCGCCCGGCTGGCGGAACTGCTGGAGCAGCGCCGGCCCCTCTACGCCCAGGCCGACCTGCACATCGAGCAGGACGGCCGCCCCGCCGAGCAGGTGGCGGCCCAAATCCTGGAGGCGCTGCCTTCGGTGATCAAGCAACGCAGCGAACCACCCCAGCACCGCCTGGAGGTGGTGAATGAGGCCGGGGAGCGCGGCCGCTCGATCAACTGAGGGCCGGAGGCTCCAGCCGCACTGCAAACCACTGCACCGCCACACCGGGCTCCACTTCCAGCTCACAGGCGGTTTCCAGCAGGCGCTGGGCCCGGGCCGCCCCATCCGGCAGGGCCGCCAGATCCGCGGGGGGCTCCTGCAGCCGCGCCAGCTGGCGCTCCAGCCAGGGCAGCGTGTCGGCGGCGGAGAGCAGCTGCTCCGCCCTGCCGGGCTCCAGCACCACGTAGTGATCGAGCTCGCGGATGAGGGGATCCGACATCACGGTCCGGCAGCAACGGCAGCCCCTGGGGTCCGCCAGGATCGCCGCAGCCTGCCACGCCCCTTGTCCCGCTTGTCTGCTTCGGAGCTGGTGCGCCTGCTGCTGGCCCCCCTGCTGGTGTGCCTCCTGGCCGGAGCCGCGGCGCCAGCTCAGGCTGCCGCCGAGCCCGTGGAGCAGCGGCTGCAGGCCTGGCCGGCCTGGAGCCTGCCGGCGCCGCTGCCGCGCCCCCGCCGCGGCCACGACCTGCTCTACCCCGATTGGTTCGCCGGCCAGTGGCGGGCCACCAGCCACGACCCCAGCGACCACGGGCCCGATCTGCACTACAGCGTGCGTTTTCAGGCCACCGCAGGCGGTGCGGCGGTGGGGGAGCGGGCCTTCAATGCCACCGCCATCGGCCGGGCCCTGCTGGGGGATCAGCTGATCGCGGTGCGGGATGACCCGCGCAACCCCAACCGGCAACTGGCGGAGCTGGCGGGGGATCAGCAGTTGGAATCCACGGTGGTGGGGCGGCGCAGCAGCCAACCGGCCGCCGACCTGTTTCTGGCGGATGAGCTAGCACTGCAGGTGCTGCATGGCCCCGGCGATCCGCGGGTGAGCCGCGTGGAAACCCTGAGCCGCTACCGGCGGGTCAGCCCGGATCAGATCGAGGCCGAGCAGTGGCAGGCCCGCTACGGATCCCCCGCCGATGGGCTGGCGGCGGAGGCAGTGGGCAACTGGAGAGGCCAACTCACCCTTGAGCGCGAACCGTTGTCGGCGCCGGAGCCAGCGAAGCCCTAGGGCCGGCCCAGCTGGGCACCGAGCTGGTCGCGCCAGGCCCAGAGCGGCGCCAGTTGTGGGTCGTCGGCCAAGCCGGGCACCCCGCGGCCCGCCAAGGGGGCGCCGGCGCTCTCCGGGAAGCGCAGCAGCGACAGCTGACCCATCACCGCCAGGTCCGCCAGGGTGAGCGCTTCACCCACCACATAGGGCTGCCCCTGCACCAGGGCGCAGAGCTGCTCAAGGTTGCGGCGCAGTTGCTCCAGGCCGCCGTGGTCGATCACCTGGCCTACGCCCCGCAGCAGATCGCCCGGCAGGGCAGCGGTGAGGGAGCGCAGCGGCGCCGGGGTGGCGTCGGGCAACAGGCCAGCGCGCAGCACCGGGTCGGCGGCGGCGGCCTGCACCAGCGCCAGCCGGGCCCCGGCCGCGAGGGCCGTGTCGGCCCAGTCTTCAAGCAGCAGCACCTGGGCCCGCAGGGCGGGATCGGCGGGCAGCAGCGCCGGCTCCGGCTGCAGCCGCTCCAGGTGCAGGGCGATGGCGCTGGAATCGGCCACCACCTCCGCCCCATCCACCAGCACCGGCACCTGCCGCTGGCCGGAGATTCGCAGCAGTTGCACTTGGCCGAGGCCCGGCACCACCTCCACCACGGTGTAGGGCAACCGCTTGGCCGCCAGCACCAGGCGCACCTTCTCGCAGAAGGCGGAATGGCGGAACTGATGGAGCTCCAACATCGGCTTTGAGCCCTTTGGCGGCAGAGTAGCCAGCAGAACCAGGCCACCGCCCAGCCCCGATGCGGGATTTCTTCCTCAACGTCACGCGCTATCCGCGCTACCTGATCGCCTTTGGCCTCGGTGTGGCCAACTCGGTGTTTGAACCCCTGGCCCAGCGCCGCAGCAACCCGGTGACCGCCGTGGCGCTGGTGGGGGCGCTGGTGAGCGGATTGCTCAGCCTGAGCCTGATTCTGCGTGCCATGGTGAGCGCAGATGTGAGCGCGTAGCGATGGCCCAGGGCAGGCGCGTCGAGCGGGTGGCGGCCCTGATCCGCCGGGAGGTGAGCGAGCTGCTGGTGAGCGGCATCAAGGATGAGCGGGTGAGCCTGGGGATGGTGAGCGTCACCAACGTGGAGGTGGCGGGCGACCTGCAGCACTGCAAGATCTTCGTGAGCGTGTATGGCAGCGCCGAGACCCAGCAGCAGGCCCTGGAGGGGCTGCGCTCGGCGGCCAGCTACGTGAAGGGGGAGCTGGGCCGCCGCCTCAACATGCGCCGCACCCCGGAGGTGGTGTTCCAGCTGGATCGGGGTCTGGAAAAGGGCACCTCGGTGCTGGGGCTGCTGAACCAGCTCGAGCAGCAGCGCCAGGAGCGTGGCGAGATTCCCGAGGGCACCGGGGCCGGCGGCGATGGCACCCCCTAGCGCCACGCTGCGGCGCCAGCTGGCCAGCTTGCTGGTGGTGCGGGGCAGCGGCCACAGCCGCGACGGCCAACGGCGCTACCCCCGCTGGGAGCTGAGCAATGGCGAGCTGCGCCACCTGCTGGAGCAGGGGGTGGGCGGGGTGATCCTGCTGGGGGGCAGCGCCGAAGAGCTGCGCCTGCGCTGCGCGCAGCTGCGGCAATGGGCCGGCCAGCCGCTGCTGCTCTGCGCCGATGTGGAGGAGGGGGTGGGCCAACG
>JBIKKZ010000252.1:0-2644 GCA_044360095.1 Vulcanococcus sp.
TTCGCGGCCGGCGGTTTTGCGGTCGGCGCGGGCGTAGCCGTAGTAGGGGATCACCGCCGTGATCTGGCGGGCGGAGGCCCGTTTGCAGGCGTCCACCATGATCAGCAGCTCCATCAGGTGATCGTTCACCGGAGCGCAGGTGGGCTGGATCAGGAACACATCGCAGCCGCGGATCGATTCCTGGATCTGGATGTAGAGCTCGCCGTCGGCGAAGCGTTTGATCACCCGGGGGCCATCGGGCACCCCGAGGTAGGTGCCGATCTCCCGGGCCAGGGCCTGGTTGGAGGTGCCGCTGAACAGCCGCAGGCGGCGGGTGTCGTGGGTCGTTGGTGCCTGTTCCACCCGTTCTGCGGTCAGGAAGCTGGTCACGACGGCCGCTGGCGCGAACAGGGTGTCCCGATCGTAGAAGCCACCTGGTCCCCGGGCTGTTCAGCCTGGGGAAAGATTGCGGATTAGCCCCCTTCCGGCCAGCGCTGGCCGGCGGCGGTGTCCAGCTGGCGCAGGGGTTCTGCGGCGGGCCGGCGGGGCTTGGTGGGGGGCTGGGCGGTGGCCCCGGGCGCCGCTGGGGTGGCCTGGATCGGGGCTTTCTGGGGCGCCGGTTTCAGGGGCAGGGCGCTGAAGCGCACGGGGCTGCTCTGCTGCAGCGTGGCCGCCAGCAGGCTCAGGGCCTCGCTCTGGGTGAGGTTGGTGTCCACCTGGTTCTGCAGGCGGGCCAGCAGGTCCGGCAGCTGCTGCAGCTGTTGGCTCTGCCCCATCTGGCGCAGGATGCTGTCCACGGCCATCTGCTGGCGGTCGCGGCGGCGCGGCTCGCCTTCTTGCTCGTCTTTGAAGCGCAGCAGCTGCTCCATCTGGCGGCCATCGATCACCTGCAGGCCCCCCTCCAGTTGGATGCGGTAGCGCTGGGATTTGTCCTCGTAGCGCATGCTGCGGTCGGGGGCGAGCTCCACACGCCCCAGCCCATCCACCAGCTCCCGCAGGGCGCTGCGGGGTAGCACCAGGTAGCGGTCGGGCTGGCCATCGGGCAGCTGCACCAGCTCCGCCACCGCCCCCGCCACCAGGGCCGGGCCGCCGCGGCGGTAGAGCGAGCCCAGGGCCACCGGCTGTTTGTCGCCCGGCAAGCGCACCGCCGTTTCCACCGGCAGGCTCAGCACCTGCAGCGGCCCCTGGGGATCCACCCGCACCAGCATCAGGGCGTCGCTGTTGGCGGGCCCCGGCGGGGCCGCCTGGTTGGTGGGGGCACCGCGGCGGTCGGCATCGGAGCCGATCAGCAGCACCGTGATCGCCCGGCTGGGCAGGTCGGCCAGGTTGGCGGCGGTGGTGGCGCCACTGGCCTGTTCGCGCACGGCCCGGTCGCTCGGGGGCCACACCAGCCCCAGCAGGGTCAGCCCCCCCACCAGGCCGCAACCCGCCGCCAGCAGCCGGAGGGCGGCCCGTTGCCGGGCGCTGCGCTGGTGGGGGGAGCGGCCGGCGGCCATGGACGCAAAACCCTGCAGACGGCCCCCACTTTGTCGCAGGCCCGTGGGTTTGAACGCCCGGCGGCGCCGGTGGCCGATAGGTTGTGACCCATCGGTACCGCCCGCCGGCCCGCCGCCTTTGAGCTCCGCCCCCACCGCCGCCGCCTCGGGATCCCCTGGATCGCCGGCATCGCCGCCGCCGGCTCCCCACGAGCGGGCGCGGCCCCTGGCCAAGGGCAGCGTGTATCCCGCCAAGGACCTCTGCAGCCAGTGCGGCCTCTGCGACAGCCGCTGGGTGGCCTACGTGAAGCGGAGCTGCGCCTTCCTGCACCAGCGCTTTGAGGCGATGGAAACCGCGGCCCACGGCCGCAGCCGCGACCTCGACAACGAGGACGAGCTCTATTTCGGGGTGCAGCAGCGGATGCTCACCGCCCGCCTGCAGCAGCCCATCGCCGGCGCCCAGTGGACGGGCATCGTCAGCCGCATCGGCGTGCGCGCCCTGGAAACCGGCCTGGTGGATGCGGTGTTGTGCGTGGGCCAGAGCGAGGACGACCGCTTCACTCCCGTGCCGCGGCTGGCCCGCACCCCGGAGGAGGTGCTCAGCGCCCGGGTGAACAAGCCCACCCTCTCGCCCAACCTGGAGGTGCTCGAGCAGTTGCCCGGCAGCGGCATCCGCCGCCTGCTCGCCATCGGCGTGGGGTGTCAGATCCAGGCCCTGCGGGCCGTGCAGCCCACCCTGCCCCTCGACGCCCTCTACGTGCTGGGCCTGCCCTGCGTCGACAACGTCAGCCGGGCGGGCCTGCAGACCTTCCTGGAGAGCACCGTGAGCTCCCCGGACACGGTGGTGCACTACGAGTTCATGCAGGACTTCCGCATCCACTTCCGCCACGGCGATGGCCGCGAGGAAACGGTGCCCTTCTTCGGGCTCGACACGCCGAAGCTCAAGGACGTGTTCGCCCCGAGTTGTCTGAGCTGCTTCGACTACACCAACGCCGGTGCCGACCTGGTGGTGGGCTACATGGGGGCGGGCTTCGGGCGCCAGTGGATCACGGTGCGGAATGGCCGCGGCCAGGAGTTGCTTGACCTGGTGGAAGCCGAGCTCGACGTGGCGCCGGTCACCTCCGCTGGCGATCGCCAGGCGGCGGTGCAGCAGGGCATCGAGGCCTACGACAAGGCCGTGAAGCTGCCGA
>JBIKKZ010000050.1:0-8514 GCA_044360095.1 Vulcanococcus sp.
GGCCATGGCCCCCCTGTGGGCGGATGCCAAGGCGGTGTTTGCGGCGGAGGCCTTGCGCACCCTGGTGGTTCTGCTGGCGCCATTTGCACCACACCTGGCCGAAGAGCTGTGGTTGAAGCTGGGGGGGCGCAGCGGCGGCGACGCCCTCAACACCAGCAGCATTCATCGCCAGCGCTGGCCCGACGCCGATGCCACGGCCTTGGTACGCGACACGGTGCCCCTGGTGATCCAGATCAAGGGGAAGGTGCGGGGCAGCCTGGAGGTGCCCGCCGACGCCGACAAGGCCACCCTGGAGCAGTTGGCGCTGCAGAGCGAGGTGGCCGCCAAGTGGCTGGAGGGCAAGGCCCCCAGCCGGGTGATCGTGGTGCCCGGCAAGCTGGTCAACCTGGTGCCCTGACTGACGGGCCCCGGGTTGCTCGGTTCTCAGTCGTGGAGGAACACCAGACTGTCGGGCTGGCCCCAATCACCGCGGGCATCGATGTGGCGGCGGTTGGCGCAGAGGTGACGCAGGATCCAGTACAGCGATTCCGGTGAGTCCAGGCCCATCCGGGCCTGCAGATCCGCCAGGGTGTGCTCGCGTTGGTCGGCCAAGGCCTGCTCCAGGCGGGATTGCAGATCCAGCAGGGCGGCTGCAGCCTTCTTGCCGGCCTCCACTCCCGGCTGGTGGTAGGCGTTCACATTCACCAGCTCGCCGTAGAACCCCACGGCGCGCTCAAACAGGGCAATGAGGGCGCCGAGGCTGGTGGCGTCCAAGCGCTGCAGCGTGATGCTGAGGTTGAAGCGCCCCTCCTCGGTCAGGGCCGAGCGCGTGCCCTGCAGGAAACCATCCAGGAAATCGCCGGGGTTCTCCCCCTCCAGCGGGGGAATGTCACCGGGGTCCTCCAGCACTTCGATGAAGGTCACGAAGAAGTTGTCGACACCATCCCGCAGTTGCTGCACATAGGCGTGCTGGTCGGTGGAGCCCTTGTTGCCGTACACCGCCAGACCCTGGTGCACCACCTGGCCATCGCGGTCGAGCTTTTTGCCGAGGCTTTCCATCACCAGCTGCTGCAGGTAGCGGCTGAACACCTCCAGGCGGTCGCGGTAGGGCAGCACCACCATGTCCCGTTGGCCGCGGCCGTCGCCGGCCCGGTACCAGGCAGCCGCCAACAGGGCAGCGGGGTTGTGGCGCAGCTCACGGTTGCGGGTGGCGGCATCCATGGCGGCGGCACCGTCCAGGAAGGCGCGGATGTCGCTGCCGATCAGCACCCCCGGCAGCAACCCCACGGCGCTGGTGATGCTGGTGCGGCCCCCCACCCAATCGAACATGTCGAAGCGGGCCAGCCAATCGCCCTGCTCCGCCTCCTGATCCAGGCGGCTACCGAGCATGGTCACCGCCACCGCCTGTTGCATCCAGCGGCCACCGGCGGCCTCCACGGCGCGGCGGGCCTGGAGCATGCCGATGTGGGGCTCGGGTGTGCCCCCCGACTTGCTCACCACGATCACCAGGGTGGTGCGCAGCCGTTCGCCGATGGAAGCCAGCGTGCGGCGCATGCCGTCGGGGTCGACGTTGTCGAAGAAATGGAAGGGAAGACCGGAGCCCGGATCCTGCAGGGCACGGATCATCAGCAGGGGGCCCAGACCGGATCCACCGATGCCAATCCACAGCACATCGGTGAAGGGCTGCCCCGGGGAAGCGCAGATCACCCCCTGCAGCACATCGCGGCCAAAGGACTCGATGCGATCCACCTCGGCGCGGATGTGGTCGGCGGTGGCGGCGTCCGGCGCCAGTTGAGGGGCCCGCAGCCAGTAGTGGCCCACCTGGCGCTGTTCATCGGCATTGGCGATCGCCCCCTGCTCGAGGGCGGCCATGGCGGCGAAGGCCTGATCGAAGCGGGGCGCCATGGCCTCAAGCTCCGCCGCATCCAGCCCCATGCGGCTGACATCCAGCCAGAACCCCAAGCCCGCGTCGTGCCAGAGCAGGTGGCAGAACCTCTGCCACTGACGTTGAGGATCCAAGCCGGCTGCAGTGGGAAGGGGGGACATGGGGGCCGAGGCACAGGGCGGCATGCCGAAGCTATCTGCGAAAACCCGCTGGAGCACCCCGCCGCCGGGCAAAGCAATGGATACGGCAAGTCCGAGCCGCGACTGTGTGGACAGCCACACATGCGGATTCCCCCCTGGGCAGGGCAGGAGGGGGTTCGTAAGCTTTGTTTAATCCTTGAAGCCCTGCGGTTTCACCCTGGCTCCCCTGCACCGCTGGTTCTCTCCCCTGCAGCGATCCCGCGCCCCCCGGGAGGCTGCTCAGCGGGCAAGGCCGTTGCCCCGGGGCATGAAGCGAACGCTCACCGCCGCCCTGTTGCTTGGGCTGGTGCTCAGCGAATGGAACAGCGCCAGCCTGGCCCCGTTGCGGGGCCTGTTGCCGGCTGCCGATCGCCTCGATCCCACCACCTTCAGCCCCGAGGAAATCCGCGCCCTGCAGCGCCGCTTCGGGGTGCATGGACCCCAGCCACGCCTGGCCCAGCTGTTCACCCATGGCGTCGACCAACTCACCCCCGTGCGCAACCACGCCCTCACCCAGCTGCAGGATCTGCAGCCGGTGGTCCAGCAGGTGAGCCGCCGCAGCGGCATCAACCCCATGCTGCTTACGGCGATCCTGTTTGACGAATTGCAGCACGCCAAGCCCGGGGAGAGCCTGCCGATTGCCGCCCACTCCGGCCTGTTCAGCACCCTCGGCCCCGCCCAGCTGGGTGTCAGCGAGATGGTCAAGCAGGGGTTGCTGCCGGAGAATCCCAGCGCCGATCAGGTGGCCGAAGCCCGCGAGCAGCTGCTCGACCCGGAGCGCAACGTGGCCCTGCTCGCCGGCAAACTCTCGCGGCTGTTGCAGTTGCTCGAGCTGGACCCCAGCGCCACCAACAACGTGAGCGGCCAGCGCAGCCACGCCAAAACGGTGGCCACCCTCGCCTACCTGCACAACGGCAAGTTGGATTACCCCGCCCGCATCCTCCGCTACATGCAGGATCCGGAACTGCACGGGCTGGTGTTCGGGCAGCGCAAGAAACCCCTGTCAGCCCTGATCTAAGCCCGGCGGGCTCTGGGCCCTCAGCACAACGCCCCCAGGGCCGCCAGACGGCGCTGCAGGGCCGACCAGTCGAAGCTGCGGGGATCGGCACGCTCAAGCCCCAGGTCGACGTGGCGATGGGTGGTGATCGCCGTGAATGGAATGCGGTAGCGGTGCATCCAATCCGCCAGAACAACGGACAGGTTGTCGTACTGCACAGCGGAATACCCGCTGTGGCTGGGGTCGTTGTCCTCCCCATCCAGGGGGGTTTCCAGGCTGAGGTGCAAGGCGAAGTTGTTGATGGAGCCCGCCATGGCTGGATTGGTGATCACCCAGCGCCCCTGGAAGGCGGAGAAGCCGGCCCCAAAGGCCCGCTTGGAGGGATCCAGGGTTTCCACCACCCGTCCGTGCTCCCCCAGCAACAGGTGGTAGCTCACCTGATCGGCGTCGTTGGGATGGTGGGTGGTGAAGGTGTTGATGGCGGAGCCCAGGCCATACACCGTTTCGTGCAACACAATTAGCGATGGCGTGGTGCTGAGGCGGTTGCCGTAGGCATCGCGGCGTTGGCGCTCGCCGTAGTTGCTGGGGTCGATGCGCAGCCGCTCCACCCGCGCGGGCAGACGGCGCTGCAACTCCTGCAGGCGTTGGCGCAGGGCCGGATCGGCGCTGCATTGGCGCGTCAGCGGGCTGATCCAAGCGGCCTGAGCCGGGGGTTCCGGGGCCCGCAGACGCTGGGGCTGAAGCAGCAGCGGTCCCTGGTCGCGGAGGTTCCGCAGCACCAGCGCGGCGCCCCCCACGGCTGTGGCGCCAGCCAGGGCCACGGCGGCCAAGGCCAGGGCTGTCTGTCGACGCTGGTGGGAGAACGGCTTCAACATGGAGCCGCCAGGGCCAACCAGCGCTCGCGGGCAAGGCACTGCATCGTGCCGGCGGCCTGGCTGCGCACCAGCCGATAGCGCTCCACCGTGGGCGGGAGGGGCTGCAGGGGCAGCGTGTGGAGCTGGGAGCGGCGGCAGATCAGCAGCGTCTGGACCGTCCCAGCCCGCAGGGCCGCTGTCCACTGGGCGGGCTGGCGCAGCCGCTGGCCATCAAGGGCCAGGATCTCATCGCCCACCATCAGGCCGGCACTTTCGGCCGGACCGTCCCGCCAGACCCGTTGCGCCACGAGGGCGCCGTCCTGGCACGTGGTGGTGACCCCCGCCCAGGGGGTGCTGGCCATCTCCGCCTCCAACCGCAATCCCACATCGCACAGGTAGCCGTCCACATCGGGATCGTCGAGTCCATCGAGCCAGGCGGGCAAGAGGGTCCCGAGGGCGGGGCTGTGGTCGGAGAAGGCCTGGAGCAGATCCGCTTCGCCGTAGCCGCGCCGGCAGCGGCCATGGTTCCGCCACAGCTGTTGCAGCACCGCAGGCAGGCAGGAGCCGTCACGGCGCAATTGCAGGTCGAGGCAGAGGGCCACCACCGCCCCCTTGAGGTAGTAGCTCACCTGGCTGTCGGCGGCGTAGGCGTCGGCCTTGTAGAGCTTCACCCACGCCTCCTGGGCGCTGCTGCGCAGGCTCTGCACGTGCCGGCCGGGCGTCAGCCGGTAGCGGCTGAGGTCCTCCCCCAGGTCGAGCAGCAGCGCCTCGGCATCGCCGATCCCGGCGGCCAGCGGCAGCAGTTGGTCGAGGTAGCTGGTGACCCCCTCCGCAAACCAGAGGCTGGGCACAACCGCAGGTTGCTGGTAGTCGATCGGCGCCAACGGGGCCGGGCGCAGGCGGCGCACATTCCACTGATGCAGGTATTCATGGGCCACCAGCTGCAACAGCCGGCGGTAGCCCTGGGGTTGCTCCAACCGCTGCCGGCCGTACACCAACACGGTGCTGTCGTCGTGCTCGAGGCCGCCGTAGCCCTCATCCAACAGGTGCAGCACAAACAGGTAGCCATCGCTGGCGGGCCGCTCCTCCCCCATCAGCTGGCAACACCGCAGGCACACCTGCTGCACATCGCTGAGCAGCGATGGGAACCGCTCCATCAACCAGGCCTCACCGCCTGCACAGGCCCCCCAGGTGACCCAACGGTGCGGCACACCGGCCACATCAAAACTCAACGCCCGGTGCGGCCCGGCCTCCACCGGGCTGTCCACCAACTGATCAAAGCTGTTGGCCAGCCAGCCACCGCCGGGGGCCGTGGGCAGGGGAACAAAGCCCGCCCAACCGTCCGGCAACAGCAGCTCCAGCCGATGGGGCGACCAACGCTCCCCATCCACCTCCAGCACCACGGCCGCTAGGGCCAGAAAAGCGTGCTGGTGGTCGACGTGGCAGGTGCGCACCGACAACTCAGTGGCCATCACCCGGTAGGTGAGGGTCACCGGCCCGGCGTCGGGGTCACACGAAAGCTGCCAACTGGAGGGGGTGAGGCGCCGCAGGGGCAACGGGGCCCCGGCCTGGGTGGCCACCAGACCCTCCAGGTGCCGGACGTAGTCGCGAATCAGGTAGGAGCCGGGGGTCCAACAGGGCAGCAGCAGCCGCAGGGATCGGCGTTGGGGGCGAACGGTGAGCCGAACTCCCACCAGATGGCGATGGGGGTCACGGCAATCGAGCTGGATCGCAACCACCGCCGCTCAGGCCGGCCCTTGGACCGACACCTGAACCGACGCCGGATGGTCGCCAGTGGCCCAGGGCTCTGCGGCAGAGCGCAGGGCCTGCAGGGTGGCGTAGCAGCGGGTGATGCGCCCAATCAGCTGTTGGGGCGACTGGGTGCGACCGAGGCGCTGCAAGTCGCCCACCAGGGCCAGGGAACCATCGCCCTGGCGGCGCCAGCCGATCCGCAGGCCACTGGCCAGTTCGGTCTGCAGCAGCACCGGCTCCGCCTCCCCGGCGAAGCCCGGCAGGGATCCCCCGTGCACCACCGGCAATCTGAGTTCACGCAGCGCAGCGTCCAACAGGCTCTCGTCGCGCAAAACCGTTGGCAGGATGGAGAGATGGGACATGGCCCGACGCCCACTTTTTCAGACCCTAGCGAGCTCGAAAGGGCCGTCCAGTGGCCGTTGCCACCGGCACAGCCCCCGGCGCCGGGGCGCCCTCTGCGGTTGGGGGTGCTGGCTTCGGGGTCGGGCAGCAATTTTGAGGCGCTGGTGGAGGCCTGCCGGGCCCATGCGCTGCCGGCGGAGGTGGCTCTGCTGGTGGTGAACAACCCCGGCTGCGGCGCCCAGCAACGGGCCGCACGGCTCAACGTGCCCTGCAGCCTGCACGACCATCGCCGGTACAGCAGCCGCGAAACCCTGGACAGGGCCCTGGTGGACAGCCTCGCGGGCGCGGCGGTGGACCTGGTGGTGATGGCGGGCTGGATGCGGATCGTGACCGCCGAACTGATCGCGGCGTTTCCCGACCGGCTGGTGAACATCCACCCCTCCCTCCTGCCCAGCTTCCGTGGCGCCCGCGCGGTGGAGCAGGCCCTGGCGGCGGGTGTCACCCTCACCGGCTGCAGCGCCCACCTGGTGCAGCTGGAGGTGGACAGCGGCCCGATCCTGGTGCAGGCGGCGGTGCCCATCGCCAGCGGGGACAGCATCGAGAGTCTGGCGGCGCGGATCCAGCGCCAGGAGCACCGAATCCTGCCGCTGGCGGTGCTGCTGGCGGCCCAACGGTCGGGTCTGCTGGGGTCCGCTCAGGCCTGATCGCTCAGGGGTAAAAGGGCAACAGCGGCAGGCCGGTGTCCGCCGGCAGGCCCACCATCAGGTTGAGGCACTGCACCCCCTGGCCCGCCTGACCCTTGACCATGTTGTCGATGGCGCTGAGCACGATCAGCTGGCCCGTGCGCCCGTCCACCTGCACCGAGAGCAGGGCCCGGTTGGTCTGGCGCACCCATTTGGTGGAGGGGTAGGTGCCAACGGGCAGCACATCCACGCAGGGGGCATGGCGGTAGGCGGCCCCCAACACCGTGGTGATGTCCTCGGCGGTGAGGCCGGGGTCGCGCAGGCGGCCATAGACGGTGGCCAGCAACCCCCGCACCATCGGGATCAGGTGGGGGGTGAACTGCAGCTGGATGCTGGAGCCGGCCGCGCGGCTGCAAAGATGCTCGATTTCGCTGGTGTGGCGATGGCCCACCACCCCATAGGGGGCCACACCCTCGGAGGCCTCCGCCAGCAGCAGGTGCTCCTTGGCGGCGCGGCCGCCACCACTGGTGCCGGTCTTGGCGTCGATCACGATCCCCGTGGTTTCAATCAGTCCCTGCTTGAGCAGGGGGGTGAGGGCCAGCAGGCTGGCCGTGGGAAAGCAGCCCGGGGCGGCCACCAGCCGGGCGGCGCCGATGCGCTCCTGCTCCCACTCCACCAGGCCATACACCGCCTCGGCGCAGAGCTGGTCGTCGCTGCGGGGGAAGCGGATGGCCTCGGCGCCATAGACCTCCTTCCACTGGGCGAGCGTGCTGTAGCGGTAGTCAGCGGAGAGGTCCACCACCTTGACCCCCCGCTCCAACAGGGGGGGCACCAATTGGGAGGCCAAGCCGTTGGGCAGGCTCAACACCGCCAGGTCGGCGCTGGCGGCGATGGCATCGGGCTCGGGGGCCTGCACCACCGGGTCACCCGGCAGGGGCAGGAAGGGGGTGAGTTCACTCCAGCGCTTGCCGCTGCTGCGCTCGCCGCCGAGGAAGGTCACCTCCAGGGCCGGGTGCCCCTGCAACAGGCGCAGTGTCTGCAGACCGCCATACCCGGAGGCGCCGATCACCGCAACCCGATGGCTGGCCATGGCTGGACTCCCGCAACGGCAGATCGTACCGGGCTTTATAAAAGTGACAGCACCCGGGGCTCCGTGCTCCTCCCCCCCTGACCCAGCCATCCCTGCAGTTCGACAGCATCGCCGACGGCCTGGCCGCGATCCGCAATGGCGAGATGGTGGTGGTGGTGGATGACGAAAACCGTGAAAACGAAGGTGACCTGATCTGTGCGGCGCAGTTCGCCACGCCGGAACAGATCAATTTCATGGCCACCGAAGCGCGGGGGCTGATCTGCCTGGCGATGGAGGGGGAGCGGCTGGATGCCCTCGACCTGCCGCTGATGGTGGACCGCAACACCGACAGCAACCAGACCGCCTTCACGGTGAGCGTGGATGCGGGGCCGGAACACGGCGTGAGCACGGGTATTTCCGCCGATGACCGGGCCCGCACGATCCAGGTGGCCATCCACCCCCAGAGCCGACCCGCGGACCTGCGTCGGCCGGGCCACATCTTTCCGCTTCGGGCGAAACAGGGGGGGGTTCTCAAACGGGCCGGCCACACCGAAGCGGCCGTGGATCTCTCACGGCTGGCGGGGCTCTATCCCGCCGGGGTGATCTGTGAGATCCAGAACGGCGACGGCTCCATGGCCCGACTGCCGCAACTGGTGGACTACGCCCGGCGGCACCAGTTGCGCCTGATCAACATCGCCGACCTGATCCGCTACCGGCTCGACACCGAGCGGTTTGTGCGGCGGCAGGCGGTGGCGGAACTGCCCAGTGCCTTTG
>JBIKKZ010000262.1:0-2626 GCA_044360095.1 Vulcanococcus sp.
CTCTCGTTTCTGCAGGGCCACATGGTGGGCTACTTCGCCCAGAAATTGCAGTTGCAGATGACGATGCACTATGGCCACCGGCTGTTGGCCTTGCCGCTGCGCTACTTCGAGAACCGCCGCAGCGGTGAGGTGGTGAGCCGCATCAGCGACATCCAGCACCTCAATTCCCTGATGACCGATGTGGTGTTGGCCCTGCCCAGCCAGCTCTGCATTGCGTTGGTGTCGCTGCTGTTGATGTGGACCTACAACGCCTGGCTCACCCTCGCAGCCCTGGCCTGTTATCTCGTGGTGATTGTCGCCAACTTGGTGTTCCTCCCGGCCCAGGCCCAGCTGGCCCGCAACTTGCTGGCCAAGGGTGCAGACAACCAAGGGCATTTGGTGGAGCTGTTCCGCGGCATGAGCGTGCTCAAGTGCAGCGATGCCACCTCCCAGGCCTGGCAGGAATACCAGCGCAACATCGGCAAGCTCACCCATCTGTCGTGGTTGTCATTGCGGCTGGATCTCAAGGAAACCACCCTCACGGGCTTGCTCGGCAGCCTTTCCGGCTTGGCGCTGCTCTGGTACGGCAGCTCCTTTGTGATCCAACAGCAACTGAGCATCGGCCAGCTCCTGGCCTTCAACGGCATGGGGTCCAACGTGCTCGCTTTCCTCGCCGGGATCGCCGCCGTGAGTCAGGAGTTTCTGCGGGCGGATGTGGTGCTGAAGCGCATGTCAGAGGTGCTCTCCGAACCACCGGAGCAGCAGATCCATGCCGGGGTGCACAGCGTGGTGCTTCCCAATGATGCCGATGTTGTCTGCGACAAGATCAGCTTCCACCACCCGGGCCGTCGGGAGCTGCTGGATCGCTTCAGCCTGCACATCCCCGGTGGCATCACCACGGCGGTGATCGGCGAATCCGGCTGCGGCAAGAGCACCCTGATGCGCCTGGTGGCCGGGATTGACCAGCCCCAATCGGGATCGATCCTCTACGGGCCCTACAACGGCCGCGATCTGGAGATCAACAACCTGCGCAAGCAGGTGGTGCTGGTGCCCCAGGAATCGGTGCTGTTCAACCGCTCCATCTGCGACAACTTCCGCTTCGCACATCCCGATGCCAGCTTCGAGGAGATTGTGGAAGCCTGCCGCATCAGCCTGGCGGATGAGTTCATTCGTGACCTCCCTGAGGGCTATCAAACGGTGGTGGGTGAATTCGGCGCCAATCTTTCTGGTGGACAGCGCCAGCGCCTAGCCATTGCCAGGGCGTTGCTGACGCGGCCGCCGATCCTGATTTTGGATGAATCCACCTCGGCGCTCGATCCCGTGTTGGAGAACCGCCTGTTGGATCAGTTGCTCAGCCTGCGTCAGGGGCAAACCACCCTGTTCATCAGCCATCGCCCCTCGATGATCCTGCGGGCCGATTGGATCATTTACCTCGAGGCGGGCCAGGTGAAGGTGCAGAACCATCCGGCCCAGCTCCGCACGAACCGCCATGTTTCTCCCTTTTTGATGGCCAGCTAATGGAACACTCGATCGTGAAGGCCAACGCTGGGGCGTTGGTGGTTGCCGAGGTTGATCAATTCCTGCCGCCTCCAGGCCCCTGGGCACGCAGCATCGGCCAGCGCGTGCTGGTGGCCTCCGGGGTGATCCTGTTGGCGAGCTGTGTGTTGCCGTTTGAGCAAACCGTCCGCGCCAAGGGCGTAGTGCGCCCCAGTGGCGACAACACCTTGATCCAGAGCGATCAACCTGGCCGCATTGCGCGGGTGATGGTGCGGGCCAACCAGACGGTAGTGGCCCATCAGATCCTGGCCGTGCTCGATCGCCATCCCCTGGAGGGTCGCCAACGGCAATTGGAGCAGGAGCTGCGTCAGGTGCAGACCCAGCGATTGAATACCCGCGCCCAGGAGCAGCAGCTCCAGGCGGAACTGCTTTCCAATCAGTTGTTGAACCGTGCCGCCGTCGACATGAGCCGTGGTGACGTGGCGAAAGCCAATGCCAGTCTCCGGTTTGCCAACACGGAGATGACCCGCTACCGCGAGCTGGCCAAGGTGGGGGCTGTTCCGCAATTGCTTAGCCAGGAGAAGACCGCCAACTTTCTGATCATGACCAGCGAGCTGCGGCAAGCCCGCTATGGGGTGGCCCAACAGCAGGCCAAATTGCTGGTGGAGCGGGCACGGCTGTTTCAGCAGCGCAACGGGCTGCAGAGCCAACTGGCGGAACAGGAACGCCAGACCCTTGGTTTGAGCCGCGAGTTGGCGGATGTGAAACGCATCCTTGCCAATACAGCCGTACGGGCCCCGATGGCCGCCACCGTGGTACGCACCACCCTCAATCACGTAGGGCAGGTTGTGAACGCCGGTGAGGTAATCGCCGAATTGGCCCCAACCCACGCACCCCTGTTGGTGAAGGCTCTGGTGCCGGCGAAGGATGTGGCGGCCGTTCGCCCTCAGCAAAAGACGTATCTCCGGGTTGGTGCTTGCCCCTACTCGCGCTTCGGGTTGCTCACCGGGCGCATCAAACAGGTGGCACCAGACACCATGGCCGCACCGGCAGGGGCCACCGCCGCCGCCGGCGGCGGTGGCCCCTTTTATGAAGTCACCATCCAGCCCGATCGGCGCGAACTGGGGAAGGGCCAGGAGCGGTGTGCACT
>JBIKKZ010000051.1:0-8458 GCA_044360095.1 Vulcanococcus sp.
CCGGCCTTGGTGAACAGGTCGGCGGGGGGGTTGTCGATGGTGGCGTCGGCGGGCTGCACGTTGGGGCCAAGGCCGGCGGTGCCGTAGATCGACAGGCACACGGTGAGGATCGACACCAAACCCACGGCCGCCAGCAGGCCAGCGGTGCTGGCGTATTCGGTGGCGCGCAGGGGGCCGCAGATCGCGAAGGGGCCGTAGAGGAAGAAGCCATGGGCCATGCCCACTTCCAGGCCGCGGCGGTTAGGGGACAGGGCCGGGCGGTAGGCGGGCAGCGCGTTGAGGAAGGCGCGCGTGAAATAGCTGCTGTTAACGGGGGTGGCCAGATTGCCGACGCAAGGGTCGGCGACGGGGGTCACGGTCATCGGTCAGAGGGGATGGATGGCCAGGGGAAATGGATGGCTGAGACGAAGCGGGCGTGGGCTCCTCAGGAGCTCAATCGCGGGCTTCGATCACGTTGAACAGCAGGGCCATGGCCACCGCAGGACCCATGATCCCGACAAGGGGCACGAACACCGAGGGCATCCAGGCGGCGACGAAATCTCCGGTCATCAGCGTGGGCCAATACAGCTACCGTCGGCACTGTAAGGAGCGCGTCTGAAGCTGCCGTTGGGCAGCGAAAGGGGCGACATAAAAGTTCAGACCCGCAGCCTCAGCAGCAATGAACCAGGCCCTCTCCGGAGCCGCCATCGCCGCCGTGATCGCCGTGCTCTGGCTGCTGGGGCGGCCCCGCACCACGATCCTGCGCTCCACCGACACCAGCGCCATCGCCGCCCTCAACCGCAGCCAGATGACCCTCGTGCAGGGCGCATCAGGCGGGGAAGACAACGGCGCAACGGCCCCCGACGCTCCGGCCCCACGCCACCCATGGCCGGCCGCCGCCGACCTTCGCGGCCGCCGCGCGCTGCTGCTGCAGCTGGAGCGTCAGTTCCAGGCTGGCGGCCGCGAGCGCCAATGGGCCATGGCCAGCTGCGGCGCCTGGGGGCACCGGGCAGCCCTGCCGCTGATCCAGCGGGGCCTGCGCGACGCCGACCCCCAGGTGAGCCGGCTGGCCGCCGCCGCCATGGACCGCTTCCGTGGCCGCAGCACGGCCGTGGGGCCCGGCACGGCTCAGCCGGCGGCCAAACCACCCCGCAACGTGTCCCGCACCCGGTAGATCGGCCGGCCCTGGCTCTCGTGGTAGGTGCGCATCTGCAGCTCCGCCAGCAGGCCGAAACAAAACAGCTGCACCCCGCAGATCAGCGCCAGCACGGCCACCATCAACAGCGGCCGACTGCCGATGTCAAACCCCTGCAGCTTGAGGCCCAGCAGGTAGACGCTCAGCACCACCCCCACGGCCACCGCCAGCAGGCCGCCGAAGCCAAACACATACATCGGCCGGGTGAGGAAGCGCTTCATGAACCACACGGTGAGCAGATCCATCAGCACCCGGAAGGTGCGATCGATGCCGTATTTGCTGCTGCCGTAGCTGCGGGCCCTGTGGTTCACCTTCACCTCGCTGATGCGGGCGCCCTCGATGAAGGCCAGGGCCGGCAAAAAGCGGTGCAGCTCGCCGTAGAGGTTCATGTCCTCCACCAGCTCGCGGCGGTAGGCCTTGAGCGAGCAGCCGTAGTCGTGCAGGCGCACCCCTGTGACGCGGGCGATCAGGCGGTTGGCCAGCCGGCTGGGCAGCTTGCGGCTCATGGCCGGGTCCTGGCGCCGGTGGCGCCAACCGCTCACCAGGTCGTACCCCTGCTCGAGCTGTTCCAGCAGCAGCGGGATGTCGGCCGGATCGTTCTGCAGGTCGCCATCGAGGGTCACGATCACGGCGCCGCGGCTGGCGTCAAACCCCGCCGCCATGGCCGGGGTCTGGCCGTAGTTGCGGCGCAGCAGCACCGCCACCAGCTCCGGCGTTCGGGCCGCCAGCTGGCGCAGCACGGCGGCGGTGCCATCGCTGGAGCCGTCGTCCACCAGCACCAGCTCAAACGGGCGACCCAGGGGCCGCAGCGCATCGAGCAGCTGCTCCACCAGGGGCGGCAGGCTCTCGGCCTCGTTGTAGAGCGGCACCACGATGGACAGCTCGGGTGGCAGCTCAGGGCCCATCGCGGGTGCGCGCCGGTGGCAGGAACCTAGGCGAGGGTCGTGCCGTCGTGGCAGCGCACCACCCGCCCGGCCCCCCGCAGCTCGCGGCGGTAATGGGCACTCACGGGATCCTGCAGCTGGGAATCGAGGCCATCGATGCCCAGGCCATCGCGGCCGTGCTGCTGGCCGGAGCTGTGCAGGTAGCGGCCGGCCCCCAGGTAAAGCCCCACGTGGGTGCAGCGCTGGGGGCGACCAAAAAAGATCAGATCCCCAGGCCGCAGCAGGCCGTAGCAGCCCGGGGCCACGGCCACCGGCTGGCAGAAGCGCTCCTGCTGGTAGGCGTCACGGGGGATCCAGATGCCGGCACTGGCGTAGGCCACCTGGATCAGGCCGGAGCAATCGAAATCGGGGCCCAGGGTGCCGCCCCAGAGGTAGCGGTTGGGCCGCTGCCGCGCCCGCTCGGCGAACGCGAGCACCGCCGGCAGGGCGGCGCGGATCCGGGCCTCCGGCAGCAGCGGCGGCCGTTGGCGGGCCGTGGCGCGGGCATGGCCCAGCAGCCGCTGGGGGTCCACCCAGCCGGGGTAGCCGTCCTCCAGCAGCCGCATCCGAAGACGGGCGACGCTGCCGGTGGGGGGCTCGAGCACCTGCAGGCAACGGCCCGCGGCCGCCTGGGTGGCCAAACCCGGCCCCCGCCAGTGGCTGTGCAGATCGAGGGGGGCATCCAGGCGCCAGCAACTGCCTGTGCTCAGCAACTCCAGCGCCACGGGGGTGCCCTCGGCCAGCCTGCCTAATCTCCCCATGACCTCCTGAGCGGCGATGGCGTTCTACTGCCCGGATGGGGCGATGGCCCAGCGGCTGCAGAGCGTGGTGGCCCAGCTGCAGGCCGAAGGCCGGCCGGAGCTGGAGCAGGAGCTCTCGATCACCTGGCTGCGCTACGACCGTTCGCTGCTGCAGAGCGCCGCCACCAGCGACACCGCCGCCTTCTGGGGGCAACGGCCCCTGGGGGCCGGCTGGCATGGAGAGCGCCCCCGCTACCCCGCCAGCGTGGTGAAGCTGGTGTATCTGGTGGCGGCGGAGGCCTGGCTGCAGCGCCAGCTGCTCGACGACACCCCCGAGCTGCGCCGTGCCCTGGCGGACATGGTCCGCGACTCCAGCAACGACGCCACCGGCCTGGTGCTCGACCTGCTCACCGGCACCACCAGCGGGCCGGAGCTGGCGCCAGAGCCCCTGGCGACCTGGGGCGCACGCCGGCAACTGGTGAACCGCTGGCTGGCGGAGCTGGGCTGGCCGGAATGGGAGGGCTGCAACGCCTGCCAGAAAACCTGGGGCGATGGCCCCTACGGCCGCGAACGGCAGTTCTATGGGGAGGGCGGCGGCAACCGCAACCGCCTCAGCAGCGACGCGGTGGCGCGCCTGCTGCACGCCGTGATCGCCGGCGGCATCCTCTCCCCCCAGGCCTGCACGCGCATGCAGGGGCTGCTGGCCCGCAGCCTGGATGCGGATCAGCGGGCGGCCGATCCGGAAAACCAGGTGGATGGCTTTCTGGGGGAGGGCCTGCCGGCGGGGGCACGGCTGTGGAGCAAGGCGGGCTGGATGAGCCAGGCCCGCCACGATGCGGCCTACGTGGAGGCCGAGGGCCAGGCGCCCATGCTGCTGGTGGTGTTCAGCGAGGGGGCGGCACGGGCCGCGGATCACGCGCTGCTGCCGGAGCTGGCGCGGCAGCTGCTGCAGGGATGACACGGGACCTCCCACGAAGGGATTCCCGAGGGATCACAACAGGATCAACGGAGAGGGAGGGATTCGAACCCTCGACAGAAGTTGCCTCCTGTAACTCCTTAGCAGGGAGCCGCTTTCAACCACTCAGCCACCTCTCCAGCGGCCCGGGAAGCTTATCAGCCCTGGCCCCCGCCGTCGGGCCGTTGGGGCTCCTGCAGGGGCAGCCTCGGCAGCCGGTGCTTGAAGCCACAGAGGATCTCCCAGGGGATGGTGCCGCAGGGCTCGCTCCAGGCCAGCGGATCGATGCGGGCGCCGCCGTCCTCCCCCAGCAGGGTCACCACCGCCCCCTGGTCCAGCTCCGGCACATCGGTGGCATCGAGCACCAGCTGGTCCATGGTGATGGCGCCCACCTGGGGCACCGGCCGCCCCTGGAACAGCACCTGCAGCCGGTTGGACAGCAGCCGTGGCACCCCATCGGCGTAGCCGATGCCCACCACCGCCAGGCGGCTGGGGCGGGCGGTGGTGAAGCGGTGGCCATAGCTCACCCCCACGCCGGCGCTCACCGTGCGGATCAGGCTCACCCGCGCCCGCACCTGCATGGCCGGCTGCAGCGCCAGCTCACCCCCCAGGTGGGCGGCGGGGCGGTGGCCGTAGAGGGCCAGGCCCACGCGCACCAGGTCGTAGTGGAGGCTGGGGCTGCGCAGGGTGGCGGCGGAATTGGCCAGGTGGCGGCAGCCGCTGGGCAGGCCCGCCTGGTGCAGGCCGGAGAGCACCGCATCAAAGTGCTGCTGCTGGCGCTGGGTGAGGGGGTCGAGGCCGGCCCCGGGGGCATCGGCATCCGCCAGGTGGGAATAGAGGCCCGCCAACTCCACCGCCTCCAGGGCGGCGATCGCCTCCACCAGCCGCTGCCCCTCCTGCCAGGGGGCCCCCAGCCGGGCCATGCCGGTGTCGAGCTTGAGGTGCACGGCCATGGCCCGGCCACTGCCGGCCGCCAGGTTCTGGCAGAGCAGGGCCTCGCGCATGCCGCTGAGGGTGGGCATCAACTGCCAGTGCAGGCAGGCCCGCAGCTCATCGGGGTGGGTGAGGTTGCCGAGCACCAGCACCGGCTGCTGGAGCCCCGCCTGGCGCAGCTCCACCCCCTCCTGCAGGGTGGCCACCCCGAAACAATGGGCCCCACCGGCGGCGGCGGCGCGGGCCACGGGCACGGCCCCATGGCCATAGCCATCGGCCTTCACCACCGCCATCAGGGCGCTGCCGGGGGCCAAGGAACGGCAGAGGCTGCGGGCGTTGGCCTCCAGGGCGGCCTCGTTCACCTCCACCCAGGCCCGCTGGCGCGGGTGGGGCCAGGGCTGAGCGCGGGGCTGGGGCCAGGACTCCGACATGCGCTAACGCGTTGCGCACAGGGTAGGCATGGCTGCGTCCCACACTGGCCATCGCCCTTAGCATGGCGCCATGGGCCAGGTTCTGGTACTCAACGCCTCCTACGAGCCGCTGAACATCACCAGCTGGCGCCGCGCCACGGTGATGCTGCTCAAGGGGAAGGCCGAGGGCCTGGAGCACGCCCATGACCAGCTGCTGCGGCCCGGCCTCAACCGCCCCACGGTGATCCGGCTGCGCCAGTTCGTGCGGGTGCCGTTCCGGCCGCTGCCGCTCACCCGCCGCAACGTGTTCCACCGCGACGGCCACCGCTGCCAGTACTGCGGCATCAGCAGCGAGCGCCTCTCGATCGACCACATCCTGCCCCGCAGCCGCGGCGGCCCCCACAGCTGGGACAACGTCACCACCGCCTGCCTGCGCTGCAACGTGCACAAGGGCAACCGCACGCCGCGGGAGGCGGGCATGCTGCTGGCGCGCCAGCCGCGCCGGCCCCTCAGCGGCCCCCTGTTTGAGGCCCAACGGCAGATGGCCAGCGGCGGCCACCGCGAATGGGCCAAGTACGTCGACGGCTGGGAGGGGGAGGTCGCCGCCGCCGCGCTGGTGGCCTGAGCCGGCGTTAGGCCTCGAGGCCGGTGCCCTGCAGCGCCAGCTCCTCCAGCTGCCGCCGCTGCTCCGCCGACACGCAGGCCCCGATCAGCTCCGCCAGCTGGCCCTGCAGCACCGGCTCCAGGGAGAAGTTCCGGCCCAGGCGGTGGTCGGTGGTGCGGTTGTCTTTGTAGTTGTAGGTGCGGATCTTCTCGCTGCGGTCGCCGCTGCCCACCTGGGCCAGCCGGGCGGAGCGCTCCTTGGCGTTGGCCGCCGCCAGCTCCCGCTCGTAGAGCTTGGCCCGCAGGATCTCCATGGCCCGCTCGCGGTTCTGCAGCTGGGAGCGCTCCTGGGTGCAGAACACCCGGATGCCGGTGGGTTTGTGCAGCAGATCCACCGCCGTTTCCACCTTGTTCACGTTCTGGCCGCCGGCCCCGCCGGAGCGGGCGGTGCTGATCTCCAGGTCGCCCGGGTCGATCTGCACCTCCACCGGATCGGCCTCCGGCATCACCGCCACGGTGGCGGTGGAGGTGTGCACGCGGCCCTGGGATTCGGTGGCGGGCACCCGCTGCACGCGGTGCACGCCGGCTTCAAACTTCAACTGGCTGAACACCCCCGCCCCCTGGATGGCGAGGATCAGCTCCTTGTAGCCCCCCAGCTCCGCCTCCGAGGCGCTCACCGGCTGCACCCGCCAACCCACGCTCTGGGCATAGCGCTCGTACATGCGGGCCAAATCGCCCGCCCAGATGGCCGCCTCATCGCCGCCGGCGCCGGCCCGGATCTCCAGCATCACGCTGCGCCCATCGCGGGGATCCCGGGGCAGCAGAGCCACGGTGAGCTCCTGCTCCAGGGCCTCAATGCGCGGCGCCAACTGCTCGAGCTCCTCCTGGGCCAGGGCCTCCAGGTCGGCGTCGCCGCGGTGCTCGCGCAGGAGATCCCGCGCCTGGCGCTCCTGGCTGCGCAGGGCCAGCAGCGTGTCGTAGCCCTGCACCAGGGGCTCCAGCCGCGCCCGTTCGCGGGCGATCGGCTCCAGCTGAGCGGGGTTGGCGGCCACATCCGGATCCGCCAGCTGCCGCTCGAGGCTGGCGAAGGTGGTGCGGGCGGTCTCCAGGCGTTCGCTCAGGAAGGAGGCATCCATGGCAGCGGCTCAGGCCAGCAAAAAGCCGGATGCACGGGGCATCCGGCCAGGGGGTGCACCACGGGGTGCAGAGGATCCAAGGATCAGGCTTCGACGGCCTCTGGTTCAGCCGCGGCAGCGGGCTCAGCGGCAGGCTCGGCGGCCTTGCCATCCACCTTGGCGGGCTTGGCCTCGGCCTTGGCATCGGCACCACCCATGCCGTACTTGCGCATGAAGCGGTCCACGCGGCCCTCGGTGTCGAGGATCTTCTGGGTGCCGGTGTAGAAGGGGTGGTTGCCGCTCCACACGTCGACGTGGATCTCGGGGGAGGTGGAGCCGGTGGTCATGACCACCTCTCCGTTGCAGATCACCTTGGCGTCGGGGTACCAGGTGGGATGGATGTCGGCCTTCGGCATGACGGAAACGGGGCTGGGGGGCAGCGGCTGAATCAGCGCTTGGAGAACTGAGGGGCCTTGCGGGCTTTCTTGAGGCCGTACTTGCGGCGTTCCTTGGCGCGGGGGTCGCGGCTGAGGTGGCCTTCGGTCTTCAGGGGCTTGCGGTTCTCGGAGGAGAGCTCACACAGGGCCCGGGCGGCACCTTGCTTGATGGCATCGGCCTGGCCGGTGAGGCCACCGCCGCGCACGTTCACCAGCAGGTCGTACTCGCCGGCCAGCCCGAGGGTCTGCAGGGGGGCCTTCACCGCCGCCAGGTACACGGGGTTGTAGTTGAGGTAGTTGTCGCCGGGGCGGCCGTTGATGGTCACGCTGCCGGTGCCGGGAACAACACGCACGCGGGCCACGGCGGTCTTGCGACGGCCCGTGCCCCAGTAAACGACTTGGTTGGTGCTCATTGGGCGGAAGCGGCGGGGTCGAGGGCGAGGGCCTGGGGCTGCTGGGCGGCGTGGGGGTGCTCAGCACCCTTGTAGACCTTCAGCTTGCGGAACAGCTGACGGCCAAGGGCGTTGTGGGGGAGCATGCCCTTGACGGCCTTCTCGATGATCCGCTCGGGCAGGCGGGCCTGCAGGGCGGCGAAGCTCTCGATTTTCATGCCGCCGGGGCGGCCGGAGTGGCGGCGGTACACCTTCTCGGTGAACTTGTTGCCGCTCACCTTCACCTTCTCGGCATTGATCACCACGACGAAGTCGCCGGCGTCGATGTGGGGGGCGAAGTTGGGGTTGTTCTTGCCGCGCAGCACGGAGGCCACTTCGCTGGCAAGGCGCCCGAGGGTCTGGTTCTCCGCATCCACCAGATACCACTGGCGGCTGGAGGGATCCTGAGGGGGGACGAGAGTCTTGTTCATCGCACCGGCGGGCCGGATCGGATAGGGCGCCATCACCCACAAACGGGCGACAGGGCGGGACAGGGCGTCTGGACGAAATGTCTGGACTGGGAACGGCAGGGCGCCCGACGGATCGGACGGCCGAAGCTCATGAATTGAGCTATCTCAGCGAACCTACCGCGTCGCCTGACGGGCCTCCGGGGGAGGGGTCGGCGGCACGGATGCTGCGGGGGGTGCGTCAGGGCACTCCAGCAAAAACCGCGGTTGGCAATCATACCAGGCGGTAGCGGGGAACACCGGTTGCGGGTAGCCCACCCGCAGCAGGCA
>JBIKKZ010000253.1:0-2602 GCA_044360095.1 Vulcanococcus sp.
GCGGCAGCCTGGATCTGCTGGAGCTGGTGCAGGGGCTGCAGGGCCGCAACCTGGGGCTGCCGCTGCTGATCCGCTTCGACGACATCCTCGAAGACCGGCTGGAGCGGCTGCACGGCGCCTTCGAGCGGGCCATCGCCCAATACGGCTATGGCGGCCGCTACCAGGGGGTGTTCCCGGTGAAGTGCAACCAGCAGCGCCACGTGGTGGAGGAGCTGGTGGCCTGCGGCAAGCGCTGGCACTTCGGCCTGGAAGCGGGCAGCAAAGCCGAACTGCTGATCGCCCTCTCCTTGATCGATGACCCCGAGGCGCTGCTGATCTGCAACGGCTACAAGGACCAGCGCTACATCGAGACAGCCATCCTGGCCCGGCGGCTGGGACGCCAACCGGTGGTGGTGATCGAGCAGGCCGACGAGGTGCAGCGGATCATCGAGGCCAGCCAGGCCCTGGGGGCCGCCCCGTTCATCGGCATCCGCGCCAAGCTCTCCAGCCGCAGCAGCGGCCGCTGGGGCAGCTCCGTGGGGGACACGGCCAAATTCGGCCTCTCCATTCCCGACCTGCTCGCCACGGTGGAGGCCCTGCGGGCGGCCGACCTGCTGGGGGAGCTGCGGCTGCTGCACTTCCACGTGGGCAGCCAGATCAACGACATCGCCGTGCTCAAGGACGCCCTGCAGGAGGCGGGGCAGATCTATGTGGAGCTCACCAAGCTGGGGGCCCCCATGGGCTACCTGGATGTGGGGGGCGGCCTCGGGGTGGACTACGACGGCAGCCGCACCGCCACCGCCGCCTCCACCAACTACTCGCTGCAGAACTACGCCAACGATGTGGTGGCCACGGTGCGGGAATGCTGCGAACCCCATGGGGTGGCGGTGCCCACCCTGGTAAGCGAAAGCGGCCGCGCCATTGCCAGCCATTTCTCGGTGCTGGTGTTCAACGTGCTGGGCAGCGCCCGGGTGCCCGCGGCCCTGCCGGCCGGCGGCGCGAGCGAACCGCTCACCGTTCGCAACCTGCGGGAGACATTGGCCAGCATCACGGCAACGGCCGCCGGCGATGAGGAGTCGCTCTCCAAGCTGCAGGAAGCCTGGAACGACGCGATCAAGTTCAAGGACGACGCCCTGGCCGCCTTCCGGCTGGGCTACCTCAGCCTGCCGGAGCGGGCCATGGCCGAGCAGCTCACCTGGGCCTGCGCCACGGCGATCGTGGAGCGGCTGCCGCGCGGCGGCGCCATTCCCGACGACCTCAAGAGCCTGCGGGCCGCCCTGGCGGGCACCTATTACGCCAACCTCTCGGTGTTCCGCTCGGCGCCGGACACCTGGGCGATCGAGCAGCTGTTCCCGCTGCTGCCCATCCACCGGCTGGAGGAGGAACCCACCCGACTGGGCCATTTCGCCGACCTCACCTGCGACTCCGACGGCAAGCTGGCGCGCTTCATCGGCGAGGGGCAGGCCAAGCCGCTGCTTGAGCTGCATGCCCCCCAAGAGGGGCAGCCCTATCTGATCGGGATGTTTCTGGGAGGGGCCTACCAGGAGGTGATGGGCAACCTGCACAACCTGTTCGGCAGTACCAACGCGGTGCACATCCGCCTGGCCCCCGGTGGCGGCTACCAGGTGGACCACGTGGTGCGCGGCAACACCAACGCGCAGGTGTTGGAGGCGATGGAGCACAACCCCGACCTGCTGCTGGAGCGCCTGCGCATGGCCAGCGAAGCGGCGATCCAACGGGGCGATCTCAAGATCAGCGACGCCCGCCGACTGATGGATCACCTGGAAACCAGCCTGCGGCAGACGACGTATCTGCAGGGGTAAGGGAAAACCCGAGCCCCAATCAGCCCAACGCCGCCTCCAGCTGCAGCCGCGCCTGCTCCAACGCGCCATCGAGGGCCGCCCCGTCGCGGCCGCCGGCCTGGGCCAGGTTGGGACGGCCGCCGCCGCCACCGCCGCAGAGCTTGGCGATGCCGCCGATGAAGGCCCCGGCCTTCGGCCCGGCGGCAATCACATCCGGGCCAAAAGCCGCCACCAGAATCACCTTGCCCGCATCGGCGGGATCCGGCAGACCCCCCAGCACCACCGCAGCGGCGGCGCCCAGCTGATCCACCAGCCCCTGGGCGGCGCTCTGCAGACCAGCCCCCTCCACCCCGTCGAGCCGGGCCACCAGCAGCGTGGAGCCCCCAACGGCCTGGGCCTGGGCCGCCAGGGCGGCGGACTTGGCCAGGGCCAGCTCCTCGCGGGCCGCAGCCAGCGCCTTCTGGCTGGCCTTGAGCTCATCGCTGAGCTGCACCACCCGTTCCACGATCTCGCCGGGCTGGGCCTTGAAGCGCTCGCCCAGTTGCTTCACCACCGCATCGCGCTCATTGAGATACGCCAGCACCGCGGCACCCGCCACCGCCTCAATGCGGCGGATGCCGGCGGCCACGCCGCTCTCGCTCACGATCTTGAACAGGCCAATCTCGGCGGTGTTGGCCACGTGGGTGCCGCCGCAGAGCTCCATCGACACGCCCGGCACATCCACCACCCGCACCACATCGGCGTACTTCTCGCCGAACATCGCCACGGCCCCGGCCGCCTTGGCGGCGTCGATCGCCATCTCCGCCACCTCGAGGGCGTGG
>JBIKKZ010000254.1:0-2601 GCA_044360095.1 Vulcanococcus sp.
TGGCGGACACCTGGGCCAGCGACGTCTTCAGCCTCGACACCATGAAGGAGGCGCTGCCCCGCAGCGTGTTCAAGTCGATTCAGATGACCATCCGCGACGGCGGCAAGCTCGATCCCGCCATCGCCGACACCGTGGCGGCCGCCATGAAGGATTGGGCCACCGCCAACGGGGCCCTCTACTACGCGCACGTTTTCTATCCGCTCACCAACCTCACCGCCGAGAAGCACGACGGCTTCATCGTGCCCAAGGCCGATGGCCGCGCGATCACGGAGTTCACCGGCAAGTTGCTGGTGCAGGGCGAGCCCGATGGCTCCTCCTTCCCGAACGGTGGCCTGCGCTCCACCTTTGAGGCCCGCGGCTACACCGCCTGGGATGTGACCAGCCCCGCCTGGTTGATGCGCACCCCCAATGGGGTGACCCTCTGCATCCCCACGGTGTTCGTGAGCTGGACCGGCGAGGCCCTCGACAAGAAAACCCCGCTGCTGCGCTCCAACGCCGCCGTCAACGCCCAGGCCCAACGGCTGCTGCGGCTGCTGGGTGAAACCGAGGTGGCCCGCATCAGCTCCAGCTGCGGCGCCGAGCAGGAGTACTTCCTGGTGGACAACGCCTTCATGGCCCTGCGCCCCGACCTGCAACTGGCGGGCCGCAGCCTGTTTGGCGCGCCGCCGGCCAAGGGCCAGCAGTTTGACGACCACTATTTCGGCGCCATCCCCGAGCGGGTGCAGGTGTTCATGCAGGACGTGGAGGAGCAGCTCTACCGCCTGGGGGTGCCCGCCAAGACCCGCCACAACGAAGTGGCACCCGGCCAGTTCGAGATCGCTCCGGTCTACGAGGCCGCCAACGTGGCCACCGATCACCAGCAGCTGATCATGACGGTGCTCAAGGCCACCGCCAAGCGCCACGGCTTCACCTGCCTGCTGCATGAAAAGCCCTTCGCCGGCGTCAACGGCAGCGGGAAGCACGTCAACTGGTCGATCGGCAACAGCACCCAGGGCAACCTGCTCGACCCCGGCACCACCCCCCACGCCAACCTGCAGTTCCTGCTGTTCTGCGGTGCCGTGATCCGCGGCGTGCACCAGTTTGGCCCGCTGCTGCGGGCGGTGATCGCCACCGCCAGCAACGACCACCGCCTCGGCGCCAACGAAGCACCGCCGGCGATCATCTCCGTTTACCTCGGCAGCCAGCTGGAGGATGTGTTCAACCAGATCAAGGCCGGTGCCCTGAAGCGCTCCGCCAGCGGTGGCGTGATGCAGCTGGGGGTCGACAGCCTGCCGGAATTTCCCAAGGATGCCGGCGACCGCAACCGCACCTCGCCGTTCGCCTTCACCGGCAACCGCTTCGAGTTCCGCGCCGTGGGTTCGGGCCAATCGGTGGCAGGCCCGCTGGTGGCCCTCAACACGATCCTGGCGGATTCGCTCGGCTGGATCGCCGACCAGCTGGAGGCCCGCCTGGCCAAGGGTGAGAGCCTCAGCGACGCCAGCTTTGCGGTGCTGCAGCAGATCACCCGTGAGCACGGCGCCGTGATCTTCGGTGGCGATGGCTACTCCAGCGCCTGGCATGAGCAGGCGGTGCAGGAGCGCGGCCTGGAAAACCTGCGCACCAGTGCCGATGCCCTGCCGGTGCTGCAGCGCGACGCCGTTCGCGAGCTGTTCTCCCGCCACCAGGTGCTCAGCCCGGTGGAGCTGCACAGCCGCTTCGAGGTGTACGCCGAGCAGTACTGCCTGGCGATCGAGGTGGAGGCCCGCCTGGTGGTGCGCCTGGCCCGCACCGTGATCTTCCCGGCGGTGAGCGCCTACCTGGCGGAGCTGGCCGCCTCAATCCAGGAGCAGGAGTCGATCGGCCTGCAGCCCTCCAAGGCCCTGGCCCAGCAGATCGGTGGGCTCAACCAGCAACTGCTGGATGGGGCCGCCGCCCTCGAGGCCGCCCTGGGGGCCGCCCCCCATGGGGCCGAAGCCCACATGCGCCACTGCGCCGACACGCTCATGGCCCGCATGGCCGAGGTGCGCGCCGCCGCCGACAGCCTCGAAACCCTGGTGGATGACGCCGCCTGGCCCCTGCCCACCTACCAGGAGATGCTGTTCGTGCGTTAGAGCGCGCCCAGCAGTCCCTCCCGCAGGGGCCGTTGCCGCCGGCGCCACAGCTGCGCCGCCAGCGGACCCGACAGGGGTGAGGCCACCAGGGCCGCTTGCCGCAGCAGGCCGCTGTGGCCCAGCAGTGCCCCCTGGCGTGCCTCCGCGCTCTGCAGGTCCTGCATGCGCCGGATTTCCGGCAGGCGCCGCCGTTGGATTCGTGCGGCCGCCCCATCGAGCTGCCCTGGCCCCTGGGCCGCCAGCAGCTCCTGGGCCGCCACCAGGCTGTCGCGCAGGGCCATGTTGATGCCCTGGGCCCGCACCGGGCTCATCGGATGGGCCGCATCCCCCAACAGCAGCAGCCCCGGCCGCCACCAGCGCGGTGCCAGCCCCACCTGCACGCTCACCCGCTGGGGCGTGCTCAGCTGTGCGGCCCTGTGCAGCAGCCGCTCCGCCAGCGGTTCCGGCGCCAGCTGCGCCAGTGCCTCGGCCCATTGCTCGGGGCTGCGCCGAGGCGGCGCCTGGCCCGGCT